>SVNR01000046.1 GCA_015066815.1 Ruminococcus sp. | reverse complement strand
AAATTACAGATTTTTCCGTCGAATTATTGTGAAATAAAGGAAAATAGTGACAATAACGATATTGTTTTCTGGTTTATAGACTGTTCTGACTATATTATAGGGAAGGACAGGAGAAACATTCAAGTCATTTGGTATTATATAAAGTTATATCAGGAAATCCGGAATTGACATATAGAAAAGCCGGGTGTATAATAGTATCGATATTTTCTATGTGTATACACTTGACATCCGGGATGCTTTTTTAGTGTATTTATTGGTAGAGCCATTGTGTTTCTCCTTTTGCATTCTTGCAGTGTGGTAGCTATAAGAATACACGAAACGCAATGTTTTTTAATATCTATTTATAAAGAGTGCAGATTACTCAAAAAAAATTAAAAAAATTACATTTTCAAATTGTATTTCACGAAAAAATATGTTATAATTATCTATATACATTTCTTGACGAAGGAAATGTTCTGTATTTCACAAATTTCTACAATCAGTTGAAAATAAAATTTTTTCAAAGAGAAAGAAGGATGATTATGGAAAAGAAAAAAAGAAGCTTTGGTTCGCTTTTTCTTGGTTTTATCAGAAGTATTATATCACTGCTGCTGGTTCTGATACTGATAGTATCTGTGGGAGCGAATCTGCTGTTCTATTCAGAGTATAGCTCGCCAAAGATAGATTTTATGGGGTATCACTATACGTTCTTCATTAACAACAGTTATGAGCTTGAACATATAGGAAAAGGTTCGCTTGTTATGATGGATCACAAGTCTGAGCCGGAAGCCAATACATATGTTCTTTGTTCCGTAGGAAGCGGACACAAGACAGTACTCTGTCTTTCATCGATAACCGAAAACACAAACGGAACTCTTTCGTATAACGTAAGAGGAGACAAGCAGGGTTCAGTTTCAGAATATTCTCTTCCTGAGTCCAAGGTTCTCGGTACTGTTATGATAAAAATGGACATAGCAGGCGAGATCATAAGATTTATGAAGGATATACCGGGTCTTGCGACTCTGATGGCTATACCTTCGTTCTTACTCATTATTCTTTCTGTTTTTGCAATCAGAAGAAAAAGAGCAATATATGATGACGAGCTTCTTGAATCCGAAATCTTTCTTGAGGAGCTTCGCAAAACAAAAAGAAACGAGGAAAAGAAGGCTGAGGAGCAGAAAAAAGCTCAGAGTGATATAGCGCCTGCGACAACGGTAAGCTCAGGTTCGGATATTCCTTTTGAAGAATACGCAAGATCTGACAGCGAAAAGGCCTCAAAAGCAGAATCTGCTGCAAAAGCTCCTGAATCACGCGGAAGTGATTACATAGACTTCGAAGATGAAGCTGCAAGAAAAGCTATTGAGATAAAGAATGCTATCATAGGTCAGAAGACTGCGGATAAAAAGCCTGAACAGCCGGCGGTTTCTGAAAGCAAGGAGCCTTATAAGTCTGATAATCATGATGCTGTTGCGGCTGCGATAGCAGAAAGAAAACAGCAGCTCGCTTCTATATACAACGAACAGCTTAATCCTGACAAGCCTGTTTTTCAGGAAATTCCTGAGCCGGCAAGGCCGTCATACAAGTACGACAATACTGTCCGTAACTTTGCAAACATAGCTGAAGTAAAGCATAGCAGTTCTTCAGCTTCAGCAGAGACACCAAAGAAACCAGCAGCTACAGGACAGACAGCACCGGTCAAAAAGAAAACAAAACCGCCGGTTAAGAAAATCGACGCAGATTCTATTGATGATCTTATCAAGATTCTTGAGGATGAAAAGAAAAAGCTTGATTAAGTATTGAAAAACGATGCTGTGCAGAATAATACTGATATTTTAATACGGTATGACTGCACAGCATTTTTTAGGGTCTGTTTGTAGTTTTTGTACAAAAAACAGTCTTGATTTTAGGAGGAATATTAATAAAATGTAATTTGTATTGTATTTTTTCGGACTATTATATATAATATATAGTGAAAGAAAAAACATTTTTGCACTTGCTTAACAGAAAGGATTTTATAGGCATGGATTTGAAGGAACTCAGAGACAAGATAGATATTATTGACGGAGAACTTCTTGAAAAGTTTCAGGAAAGAATGGAGCTTTGTCTTAAGGTTGCTGAATACAAGAAGAAAAATAACCTCAATGTTCTGCAGAAAGGAAGAGAGCAGGAGGTGATAGACGGTATAAAATCAAAAGCCAGTGATCAGTATAAGGAAAGTGCTGCAGTGCTTTTTTCAAACATCATGGATATCAGTAAAAGCTATCAGCAGTGTGAGCTTAACAAAAACATTTCGTTTGTTTCTCATACCGGCTTTGATACATCAGAGGCTTCAGTTGTAGGTTGTTATGGAGTCAAGGGTTCAAACACGGAAGAAGCAGCGAGGAAGATCTTCGGAGCTAATAAAAAATTCAAGTTTTATCATGAGTTTGAAGATGTCTTTAAGGCTGTTGAAAGCGGAGAACTGGACTTTGGTTTAGTGCCTGTCCAGAATTCAAGTACGGGTTCTATATCACAGACATATGATCTTATGCGCAGATATAACGTATATATTAACAAGATGGTGAGGGTAAGTATAAAGCACTGTCTTGCTGCGCTCAACACAGAGAACATAGACGAGGTAGAGGCGGTTTATTCACATCCGCAGGCTATCATGCAGTGTTCGGAATTTATAAGCCGTAAAAAGCTCAAAGCGGTTCATTATGCAAGTACAGCGACATCTGCAAGATATGTTGCAAAAAGCAGTAAGAAGATAGCAGCTATCTGTTCGGAAAAATGCGCCGCGATATATAAGCTTAAGGTGCTTCAGAAAAATATTTCCGATGAGTCTGCAAATTTTACCCGTTTCATATGTATATCAAAGGACTGTAAGAAAGAAAAAAATGCAAACAGGATATCGGTACTGATGTCTCTTTCGGATAACGAGGGTTCACTTTACCGTATGCTCACAAAGTTCAGGGTTGCCGGACTCAATCTTCTCAAGATTGAAAGCCGTCCGCGTCATGAGGGGAACTTTGATGTTGTGTTTTATCTGGATTTTGAGGGAAGTATTGAGGATTCGCGTGTCAATGCATTGCTCGTTGAACTTAAAAACGAGCTTGGGGATTTCAGATTTCTCGGAAACTACAACGAAATTATCTGAGTAATCGTTTCAATGAAAATTTTTTAGTAGATTGATTTTAGTGAAGGTCAGATTTGTTCTGAGGTTCGCTATAATTGCCGCATATATGTTTGGTTTACAAAAACAGCGGCAGAACGGAGATTTTTATGTTTTATTGCTGCGGAATAACAGAGCAGGGTATAAAAGCAAGAAATGAAGATGCTGTGCTGCTTAACAATACCGTCCTGACAGAAGGCAAGATGGAGCTTAAAATCGAAAAGCCGTTTATAGCTGCGGTTTGTGACGGGGTTTCCGGAGAAAACTCAGGTGATATAGCTTCAAAAATGTGTCTGGCTGAGCTTGCAAAGCAGGAATTCAGCAGTGAATTTAATTTTTATCAGGCGCTTATGAAAATCCACAAGCAGCTCAAGCATTATGGTATGTTCCACAAAAACTCATCAAACATGCAGACGACGATATGTGGTTTTGCAATAGATGAAAACCGGAGGATGTACTGCGTAAACGTCGGTGATTCAAGGCTTTACAGATTCAGAGGTTCAGAGCTCAAGCAGCTTTCTACGGATCAGTCGCTGGTTCAGATGCTTTATGAACAGGGCAGGATAACATATGAAGAAAAGCGTAAGCATGTACATCGCAACATAATCATGCCTGTTCTCGGAAATACCACTGCAAAGCCGACAATTGACGTAAGCATCATAGAAGAAGATCCGGAATACGGAGATGTCTATCTCATATGCTCTGACGGACTTTCAGACTATGTTGTGAAGTCAGAAATAGAAGAAATACTCTCCATGCCGATGGGGATAACCAAAAGACTTGACGAGCTCGTAAGACGCTCTCTTGCCAAGGGGTGCAAGGATAATATATCAATAATAGCCGCAACATATGTGCCGGGAGATACGGCTGCGGTGTGTTAAATATCTTTTCAAAAAATCAAGGACGAAGCAGGTTTATTCGCCCTTGATTTTTTTACATTTTTCCGAAATATTTCATATTTATCAATTGAAAAACGCAGCCGGATATGATATAATAAAGTGTGATTATGTAATAAATTATAGTGAACGTCAAAACAAATCTGACTTTCACTATAATTAATTTATTAATATTGCCTTGCGCATCTGTTCCCTACGATTACTCCGTGCATATCGGCTAATAGTGAACTGAAAAATATTTTTGCATTTACTGTACAAACAAAAAAACTGGGGGTATAGGTCTTGCGGATACTTGGTATAGATCCCGGTTATGCAATAGTCGGCTTTGGTATACTTGATTATGAAAAAAGCAGGTTCGGCGTTGTGGAATACGGCGCAATATTTACCGAAGCACATACTGATTTTAACGGACGACTCAAAAATATATTTGAGGATATGGAATATATACTTGAAAAATACAAGCCTGACTGTATGGCTATAGAGAGACTTTACTTTACAACAAACCAGAAAACAGCGATCGATGTGGCACAGGCAAGGGGAGTTATAAACCTTGCGGCAGCAATAAAAAATCTGCCTGTGTATGAGTACACTCCGCTACAGGTAAAGCAGTCGGTTGTAGGCTATGGAAAGGCTGAAAAAAAACAGGTGATGGATATGACTCAGCGGATACTCAGGCTTGCCGAAGTTCCGAAACCCGATGATACGGCTGATGCACTGGCTATAGCTATCTGTCACGGGCATTGTTCAAACGGTCTTGAAATGAGGAAAAGATATGATATATAGCGTAAGAGGAAAACTTATACATAAGGAAAGTGACCTTGCCGTTGTCGAATGCGGCGGTGTCGGATATGCGTGCAGGACCACGCTCTCCACGATAGCTTCTCTGGAGGAAACGGGAAGCGAGGTCATGCTTTACACTTATCTTCATGTAAGAGAGGATAATGTGGAGCTGTTCGGATTTTCGTCCGGGCAGGAGCTTAACTGCTTCAGGATGCTTATTTCTGTTTCAGGAGTAGGCCCTAAGGCAGCACTGGCGATTCTTTCGGACTTTAATCCGGAAAAATTTGCTTTGCTCGTTGCCTCCGATGACAGCAAGACGCTTACGAAAACAAAAGGAATCGGAGCTAAAACAGCTCAGCGAATAGTCCTTGAACTCAAGGACAAGATAGTAAAGGAAAACATAAATCTTGCTGAAGCAGGCGGAAGTATTGTCACGGCTTCTTCCGAAAGCTCAGCTATAGGTGAGGCATTCTCGGCGCTTCTTGTGCTCGGATATACTCAGTCTGAGATAGCTCCTGTTATTTCATCGCTTGATCCTGAGCTTGAGTCATCTGAGCTGATCAGACAGGCACTGAAGATCATGGCACAAAAATCAAACAGGTAGGGGTGTTTTAGTTGATCGAAACAAGTGAATTGAAGTTTGACAACAGGGTAGTAGCTCCGGAAGTTACAAACGACGACAGTGATATAGAAGTTTCTCTCAGACCTAAGTCCCTGTCTGAGTATATCGGTCAGGATAAGGTCAAGGAAAACCTTGCAGTATATATAGAAGCCGCAAAAAGAAGAAAAGAGCCGCTCGATCATGTGCTGCTGTACGGACCTCCCGGTCTTGGAAAAACTACACTTTCCAATATAATAGCACACGAAATGGGTTCTAACCTTCGTATAACCTCAGGTCCTGCGATAGAAAAGCCGGGTGATCTTGCGGCGCTGCTTACAAACCTTTCGGAAAACGACGTTCTTTTTATAGATGAGATACACAGACTGTCGAGAGCGGTAGAGGAGATACTGTATCCTGCGCTTGAAGATAACGTGCTTGATATTATGATAGGAAAGGGTCCTTCAGCACGTTCGATACGTATAGATCTTCCTAAGTTTACTCTTGTAGGTGCAACAACAAGAGCCGGACAGCTTACACCGCCTCTGAGAGACAGGTTCGGTGTAGTACTGAGACTGGAGCTGTATAACAAGGAACAGCTGTGCGACATCATACGCAGAAGCAGTATGATACTCGGAATACCATGCGATCCTGACGGAGCGGCAGAGATAGCCGGAAGAGCAAGAGGAACTCCGCGTATAGCAAACCGTCTTCTCAAGAGAGTACGTGACTTTGCTGATGTGATAGGTGACGGAGTTATAACCCGGGAAATAGCCACAGTTGCTCTTAATCGTCTCGAAATAGATCCTCTCGGTCTTGACAGTCTGGACAAAAGAATGCTCGGCATGATAATAAAAGGCTATAACGGAGGACCTGTGGGACTTGAAACTCTTGCATCTGCAATAGGTGAAGAAGCGATAACCCTTGAGGATGTCTGTGAACCTTTTCTCATGCAGCTTGGTTTTCTTGCAAGAACGCCGAGAGGACGTTGTGCAACTAAGCTTGCGTATGAACATCTTGGTATAAAATACAGTCATGATTCAGATAACGGAAAACAGTTGTCATTCTGAAGAAAGGATGAGTGTATGATATGGAAAAACTATTTTCAACAGACGGAATAACCGGTACAGCGATAACAGAACTGACCTGTGAGCTTATAATGCAGACAGGCAGAGCGCTTGTACTTTCTCTTTCAAAAAAGCTCAAGCACCGGCTTACTGTTTTTGTAGGACGTGATACGCGAATATCTTCTGAGGTGCTTGAAAACGCGCTTGTAGCAGGACTGTGTTCAGCAGGAGCAGACGTTGTAAAGCTCGGTGTCCTGCCTTCAGCTGCAGTGGCATATCTTACAAAAAGCAGAAACGCAGATGCCGGCGTTATGATATCCGCATCTCATCAGAGCTACGAAATGAACGGACTTAAGATCTTTTCAGGTGCCGGATACAAAATATCCGAGGATATTGAAGATGAGATAGAAAAAGCAGTTCTTCTTCATCCTGAAACAATACTCATAAAATCCCACGACTCCGTAGGTACGATAAGTACGTACAAGGATGCAGAGTGGGACTATATCCGCCACATAATGAAGCTTGGAAAATATGACTTTACCGGAATGAGAGCAGTTATAGACTGTGCCAACGGATGTGCGTCACAGACAGCAGAAAAGCTTTATTCGGCACTGGGCTTAAAGTGCTTCCTGCTCAATAATCATCCGGACGGAAAAAACATAAACAACCGCTGCGGAGTTCTCCATACAGGGCTTATGGCAAGGATCATAAAAGAAAAGCGTGCCGATATCGGAATCGTTTTTGACGGAGACGCCTGCAAATGCCTTGCAATAAATGAAAACGGAGATATTATCGACGGAGATCAGGTTATGGCTATACTTTCGCTTTATTATAAAAAAGAAGTAAAGCTTAAGAAGGAAACTGTAGTTATAACTGACATGTCAAATCTCGGCTTCAGACATTTTGCGGCAGAAAACGGGATAAAAGTGATCACTTCAAGCCCCGGTGAAAAATGCATTGCAGAAAAACTGCTTGACGGAGGATACAGTCTCGGCGGAGAGCAGAACGGTCGTGTTATTTTACCGGAGCTTTCAACTACTGCAGATGGTCTTCTGACAGGTATTCAGCTTCTTGATGCACTGAAAAAATCGGGCAGGAAGATGTCAGAGCTGTCAGCTGTCATGGAAAAATATCCGCAGGTTATGATAAACGTAAGTATCCTGCCTCAGTATAAGGAGCTCTGGAAAAACAATCATCATATAACAGATCTTATTGAAAAAAGACAGTACGGACTCGGTGACGACGGCAGAATATTTGTCAGAGAGGCCGGAACAGAACCTCTTATACGTGTAATGGTAGAAGGCAAGAGCTTTGAAAAAATAAACAAATACGCTGTCGAAATATCAGACAAGATAAAGGAACAGACGAGCCGCGAGCCGGTTCTTAGTGCCGGAAAATAATTTTTATCGGAGGACTTAACTTGAGAATAGCAGACAAATGGGAACAATACTCCATTCTTGACACCTCATCTGAGGAAAAGCTTGAAAACTGGAACGGAGTAAAGCTTATAAGGCCTGATCCGCAGATAATATGGAAAACACCCAAAAAACAGTCGTTGTGGGAAAGTGCGGACGGACATTATCATCGTTCATCGAGCGGAGGAGGAAGCTGGGAATACAGCAACGGAAAGCCGCAGAGTGCATGGAAGATGTCATACGGAAATCTGACCTTTAAAATAAAGCCTACAGGCTTCAAGCATACAGGACTCTTTCCTGAGCAGGCAGTAAACTGGGACTTTATGAGAGATAAGATCGTGAACAGCGGTTCGGAAGTCAGTGTACTCAACTTGTTTGCCTACACAGGCGGAGCAACGCTTGCCTGTGCGGAAGCAGGAGCCTCGGTATGTCATGTTGACGCTTCAAAGGGAATGGTTGCATGGGCGCGAGAAAACGCTCAGCTTTCAGGGCTTACAGATAAGCCTGTACGCTGGATAGTGGACGACTGCGAGAAGTTTGTCAGACGTGAAATAAAACGCGGCAGAAAGTATGACGGTATAGTTATGGATCCGCCTTCTTACGGAAGAGGTTCAGGCGGAGAGATATGGAAGCTTGAGGACAGTATCTATGACCTCGTGGAGCTCTGTTCCCAGGTGCTGAGCGATAAGCCGCTGTTTTTCCTTATCAACAGCTATACTACAGGATTATCACCTGCCGTAATGGCTTACATACTTGACAGTATACTTGTCAAAAAAATAGGCGGCAGAGTTTCTGCAGATGAGATAGGTCTTCCGGTAAAAACCTCAAACATGGCTCTGCCATGCGGCTCTACTGCTATCTGGCAAAGATAATATCCGGAGGTATAGTTTTGTCATCCGAAAAAATCATATCCATGGAAAACGTAAGCTTTTCCTATGAAAATACAGCTCAGATACTTAGCGACCTTGATATAGACATAAAAAGCGGAAGCTTTGTTGCGGTTCTTGGACATAACGGTTCAGGAAAATCAACTCTTGCACGGCTTGCAAATGCCATACTCGTACCCTCGCAGGGAACGGTCAGGGTGCTTGGAACGGATACAAGGGACGATGAACATATCTTTGATATAAGAAAAAACGTAGGTATGGTTTTTCAGAATCCCGATAACCAGATAGTAGCCGCAATAGTCGAGGAGGACGTTGCTTTCGGACTTGAAAATCTGGGAACTCCTCCCGATGAGATACGTCTGAGAGTAGATGAAGCCCTGAAGGCGGTTGGTATGTATGAATACAGAAACCATTCGTCAGGCATGCTGTCGGGAGGACAGAAGCAGAGAGTGGCGATAGCGGGTATCATTGCTATGAGACCGCAGTGTATTGTTCTTGATGAACCGACCGCAATGCTTGATCCTGCAGGCAGAAAAGATGTAATGGATATTATAGGAATGCTCGGAAAAAAATACGGCATAACTGTAGTTCTGATAACTCACTATATGGATGAAGCGGTAAAAGCAGACAGAGTCATAGTTATAGATGACGGCAGAGTACTGCTTGATGACGTTCCGAAAAAAGTTTTTTCAAACGTAGAGCTTCTGAAGGAAACGGGACTGGATGTTCCACAGGTCACAGAGCTTATATACGAACTCAACAAGTGCGGTCTTGAGCTTGATCCGCATATACTTACAGAGGAGGAGTGCGCAGAAGCGCTTGCCTCCGTTTTAAAGGAATGAAGAGCGTGGGTATACTGAAAACACAGAACCTTACTTATGTATACGGAAAAGGAACTCCGTTTGAAAGAAAAGCGGTCGATAACGTTTCTCTTTCAATAAAAAAAGGTGTGATAACCGGAATCATAGGACATACCGGTTCCGGAAAATCCACTCTCATACAGCACTTCAACGGCCTCATAAAGCCGGATGAGGGTAAGGTTTTTTTTGACGGAAATGATATATGGGAAAAAGGGAAAATAATGCCGGGTCTTAGATTCAGGGTCGGTCTTGTTTTTCAGTATCCTGAATATCAGCTTTTTGAGGATACTGTATACAAGGATATCGCATACGGACCAAAAAACATGAAGCTTCCGGCAAATGAAATAAAAGAACGTGTACATGAGGCCGCCTCTTTTTTCGGCATAAGCCCTGATATGCTCAGACGTTCTCCGTTTGAGCTGTCGGGAGGACAGAAAAGGCGTGTTGCGATAGCAGGAGTTATGGCCATGAGGCCGGAGCTTCTGATACTTGATGAGCCGGCGGCCGGACTTGATCCTATAGGAAGAAAGACAGTCTTCGGACTTATCAGATCATACTGCATCAGAACAGGCTGCACTGTCATTATAGTTTCTCATAGTATGGAGGATATGGCTGAATATGCCGATCGTATCGTGGTTATGAATCAGGGTGGACTTTTCTGTCACGATGATACTCCTGTTGTTTTCTCACGGGCTGATGAGATAGCGGCAATAGGACTTGACGTGCCGCAGATCTCAAAGGTGTTTTCTCTTCTTAGGAAAAAGGATATCATGTTTGATGAAAACATATATACAGTAGAGAAGGCAAAAGAAATAATCAAGGAGTATTTATCCCGAAAAGGCGGTGCAGAAGATTGCTGAAGGATATAACACTCGGACAGTATTTTCCGGGAAACAGTATAGTCCACAGACTTGATGCCGGAGTAAAGATAATCATCACCATGGTTTTTGTAGTTATGCTTTTCACAGCAGATACGTTTGTTTCTATATCAGCAGGAGTGCTGTTTATGGTCATGTCATATCTGCTGACGAGACTTACTCCTTCTCTTATGCTGAAAAGCCTTCGTCCTGTTGTTCCGATACTTATAATAACGGCCTTGCTCAATGTTTTTTTCTACGAGGGTGATGTGGTGTTTCGTCTGTGGTTTTTGAAGATCACAGATGACGGTCTGAAAAACGCAGCTTTTATGCTGATACGCGTAGTGTCTCTTATAGTCGGTTCGTCAGTTCTGACCTATACGACTTCACCTATAGAGCTTACCCATGCAATAGAAAAGCTTCTTTCTCCTCTGAAAAAACTGAAGCTTCCGGTCCATGAGCTTGCCATGATGATGACTATAGCGTTAAGGTTTGTTCCTACTCTTATAGAGGAGACAGATAAGATAATATCTGCTCAGAAGGCGAGAGGTGCTGACTTTGAAAACGGTAGTCTGAGAGAACGTGCAGGAGCTATAGTGCCGGTTATAGTACCTCTTTTTGTATCGGCGTTCAGACGGGCCGAGGAGCTTGCTCTTGCTATGGAATGCCGCTGTTACAGGGGCGGTGATGGAAGAACACGGATGAGAACCTCTCATATAAAGCCTTCGGATATTGCAGCGTTCGGTGTTTCGTTGATTTTTCTTGCGGCTGTTATTGCTGCAGATATTATTTTTAAGTGAGGTGTCAGTTATGCAGGATGTTTTAAAGTTTCTTATTTTTATGATCTTTGCTATTCCGGCGGGTGCTTTGATTCTGCTTTTGAAAAGACTCAGAGAAGGCGAACGTGATGACAGCGCCAAGGAACGTTTTCTTGAAGCTATCTATGCGGAAAACCTGAAAAAACCAACACATCAGGAAACAGAAGCACCTGCTGATACGGCTAACATCACTGATGAAAAAAGGGCTGAGGATAATTCCTGCGGTGCTGCCTCTGAAAAAACTCAGAAAAAGGAGAACAGCACCGGAAAATATCTTACAGATGAAGAACGTATCGAAATGGCTAAAAAATTAGCCAGAGAGACGTTTGCAGATTCACGCGCAGCTAATGATATACAAAAGAACTCTTATGAGTCCGGACTCGGTGTGGGTATCAGAGAAGAGAAAAAGCTTACAAGAGAAGATGCAATAAGATTAGTTTCAAATATGTTAGGAAGAAACGATACAAAAAAATCATCAGCAGACGAAATAAGAAAAATGCAGAAAAAATTATTGAATGATCAGAAATACTCAGCTGCCGTACAGGAAGCTGAAAAAACAAAAAACAAAGAAAACCCTGTTGAAAAAAAGCTTACCAGGGAAGAGGCGATAGACATGGTTTCAGATATGCTTTCGAAAGCAAAAAGCCATAAATAGAGAGCGGGTATGATATTGTGAGAAATCTGAAAGTAATTATGACGTATAAGGGGACTGCATATCATGGGTTTCAGATACAGGATAACGCTGTAACTGTACAGGATGTAGTTGAAAAATGTGTTTCCCGTGTACTTAACTCTGAAACATCTATAACAGGCTGTTCGAGAACCGATGCAGGAGTACATGCAAACCGGTACTGTTTTTCGGTTCTGACTGACAGCAAAATTCCTGAAAAAAGCTTTGTTAGAGGAGTAAACAGTTATCTTCCGTCAGATATATCCATTCTTTCATGCGAGGAGGTGCCGCTTGATTTTCATGCAAGGTATTCGTGCAAGGCAAAGGAATATGTTTATCTTATTCATAACAGTGAATGCAGAAACCCCTTTGCTGAGGATCTTCAGTATCACTACCGGCGGAAGATGGATATAGAGCTTATGCGTAAGGCGGCAGCACATTTTATCGGAACTCATGATTTTCGCAGCTTCTGTTCTGCAAGGACAGACAAGACCAATACAGTAAGGACTATCTATGAGCTCTCAATAGAAAAAGAAAATGAGCTTGTGAAGATTTTTATAAAAGGAGACGGGTTTCTTTACAATATGGTAAGAATAATAGTCGGTACTCTTCTGTCTGTGAACGAGGGGAAGATAAGTGCCGATGAAATACCGCTGATACTCGAAAAAACAGACAGACTGAGTGCCGGAAAGACGGCTCAGGCTCACGGGCTTTATCTTAACCGTGTTTTTTACTGAACTAAGTAGGAGGTAAAATGAAAGAAATAAACAAAAGCGATCGTTCCGAGATACGAAGGCAGAAAAAAAGACAGAGAAACACGCAGAAGTTTATCGGGTTTGTGGCTATTATCACGCTGCTGCTCGGACTATATGTTTCAAAGGAACGCTGGATGCCCAATATGAAGCATGAAAGTACAAGCTTTACCGGGGATGAGATATCAGGAGACGGCTTTCCGCTAAAGATATCAAACAGTTCTTCGTATGACTCCTGCAATATGGGTGATATGTTTACTGTTCTTACAGATACAAGACTGTATATTTTTTCGTCATCAGGAGATCTGAGAGATACAAGACAGCACACATATTCAAACACTATCATGAAAAGTGCGGGAGGCAAGGTTCTCGTATATGAGCAAAACGGCAACAATCTCAGAGTTGATAACAGAAAAAAGATGCTCTATGAAAAGAAGCTCGATGACACCATCTATCTTGCTGCGGTAAGTAATCAGGGGTATTCAGCTGTAGTTTCCTCGTCTGACAGATATGTATGCGAGCTGAGGGTTTTTGATCATGAAGGCAGTGAGATATATTACAGAGGCTGCTCTGAGAGAATAACTGATGTAGTATTCAATAAAGAAAGCAGCGGATGCAGTATTGTATCGATAGGGGCATCTGAGGGAAATATAGTTACAGATATTATCTCTGTAGAATTCGGAAAATCAGATAATCTGTGGCATATATCCGGTATAGAGGCGTGTTCTGTTTCTGCCATGTCTTCAACAGATGGCTCTCTTGTGTTTTTCGGGGATGTCCAGTGCGGTCTGTACTCGGCGGGCGGTGATACTGTGTTTGAGCACAGATATAACGGAGAGCTTATTGATGTTTCCGCTTATGATTCAAAAATGGCTATGGTCGTTGACAGCAACGAAAGACGGAAGGATACACTTGTCCTGATGGGAAATTCATCATCAGGAGTAAAGGTTGAGGTCAGTACGTCTGATTCGGTAAAGCATATATGCGCTGCAGAAGACAGAGTGTATGTTCTTACCGAAAGCACGGTCGAGGCGTATGACTACAGTGGAAAGATTATAAAAACCTATTCTCTTACTGAGCCGTACCGGGATTTTTATAAATCAGGAAAATATATCATGCTCAAAGGACATAATAAAATAGACAGAATAGAGTTTTAAGGAAAAGAGAGGTATTTGTATGGAAAAAGTTTGTTGGTATTATGATGCAGCAGCAGCGTTGTTTCTTATAGCAACCATAGTTTTCGGAGCAAAGAGGGGTTTTTCAAAAAAAATAATCCAGTTTGCTGTAAACTTTGTTTTTGTTATAATAGCTGCTTTAGGAGCGGTATTCATAACAGATACGCTGTATGAAATGTATATTATGGATTCAATAACAATGTCAGTTGATGAGACGCTTGAGGAGTTCGATGTTTCACAGGAACTGAAGAATGTATATGCTGAGCTTACACTTATGGAAGAAGTATCTGATACAAAGCTTGCGTCTGTATTAAAATCAGAAAAAGACATGGATAAAAAATTCCATACACTTATTACGACTACTTCGGGTGCCGGAGACCTGCTCGACAGATCAGCTTGTTTTGAAGGACTCAACAGTATAATCAAAAAAAGTTTTCAGGAGAAGCTTTCAGAAAGAATACCGCCGTGTTCAGGAAGGTACTTTGACAGCTTAGGAAATAATAACAAGAATGAAACGTTTACTCTTCTGAATATGATGTATACAAAAGATAAGAAAACAGCAGAATACATAGAAGAAAACTATATACGCGATGAGATGCTGAGTTTTGTCAGAAGGATTACATTTATTGTTTCTGCTATGTTGCTTATGATAATTGCGAGCTTTATTTTTACGCTTGCGTTCAAGGGGAAGGATATGGATTCCAACGGAAAGGGAGATTCTGTTCTCGGTGCGTTTCTCGGAATTTTCAACGGAGCAATGTTTTTGCTTATCATTGCGCTGTTTATGAAGATGCTCATATATACAGGTGTCCAGATAGATGGTGCTTTTGATGATGATATGATTAACAGATCTGTTGTATTTAAGTATCTTTACAACGCTGATGCACTTCTTATGAAAATAATAAAATAACCGGTCAGCAGCTGCAGACATAGAATAGTCTGCAGGTAAAAGACAGGTGTTTGGAGGATAATATGGTTTTATGTAGCAGATGTAAAAAGAGACCTGCTGTTGTTTTTATAACAGCAATGAACGGTGATACGCAGAAAAACGAAGGACTCTGTATGATATGCGCCAAGGAGATGAAAATTCCTCAGATAAAGGATTATATGGAGCAGCTTGGTATCACTGATGAAGAAATAGAGCAGATATCAGAGCAGATGATGGAGCTCGTTGACGGTGATTCCTTTGAGCCGGGAGGAGCAAGTACACTTCTTCCGCCGTTTATTCAGGATATGATAAACGAGGCTTCGGATCCTCAGAACAGCAAGAGCGGATTCGGCTCTCTGTTCGGCGGCTTTGAAAAGACCGATTCAAAGAAAAAACAAAATGACAAGAAAAAAGAAAAGAAGCTTAAGTTCCTTGAAAATTACTGTACAAACCTGAGCAAGAAAGCAGAAGAGGGAAAGATAGACAACATAATCGGACGAGACAAAGAGATATCCCGTGTTGTTCAGATACTCTCCAGAAGAACCAAGAACAACCCTTGTCTTATCGGTGAACCGGGTGTTGGTAAGACTGCTATAGCTGAAGGAATAGCACGCAGAATAAACGAGGGAACAGTTCCGTACAATCTGAGAGATAAAAAAGTATATCTTCTCGATCTTACTGCGCTTGTAGCCGGAACACAGTTCAGAGGCCAGTTTGAAAGCCGTGTAAAAGGACTTGTTGATGAGGTAAAATCAGAAGGAGACATCATACTGTTTGTTGACGAGGTCCACAATCTCGTCGGTGCAGGTGACTCAGAGGGCTCCATGAATGCCGCAAATATTCTTAAGCCTGCTCTGTCAAGGGGCGAGGTACAGGTTATCGGTGCAACAACGTTCAACGAATACAGAAAATATATAGAAAAAGACAGTGCTCTTGAAAGACGTTTCCAGCCGGTATCGGTAAATGAGCCTACTATAGAGGAAACACTTGATATTCTGAAGGGGATAAAGGAACACTATGAACAGTTCCACAGAGTAAAGATAACTGACGATCTTCTCAGAATGTGTGCAGTGCTTTCAGAAAGATACATCAACGACAGATTTTTACCTGACAAGGCGATAGATCTTCTTGATGAAAGCTGTGCATGTACAGCTATAGAGAGCACAGTGCTTGCAAGCTATGATAAGATAACAGCAGAGCTTGCTGCACTCGAAGAACAGGAAAGAGAGATCGAAGAATCAGATGATCCTGACTTTGAGAAGCTTGCTGCAGTTAAGGGCGATATAATCAGAAAAAGAGAAGAAGTCGCAAAAACAGAAGAAGAAAAGAACAACGTTTATGTTACAGAATCAAATATCGCAAAGGTAATAGAGCTGTGGACAGGAATACCGGCAAACAAGGTTGCACAGACAGAGTTCAGAAAGATAGCTGATCTTGAAGAGAACCTCAAAAAACGTGTTATAGGACAGGATGAGGCTGTATCAGTTCTTTCCAAGGCTATAAAAAGAACAAGAGTACAGCTCTCGAAACGCCGCCGTCCGGCATCGTTTATTTTTGTAGGACCTACAGGTGTTGGTAAGACTGAACTTGTAAAGGTGCTTGCTGAGGAGATGTTCGACTCTACAGAGCCGCTTATAAGACTTGATATGACTGAGTTTATGGAGAAGCATGCAGTTTCAAAGCTTATCGGTTCTCCTCCGGGATATGTAGGCTACGATGAGGCAGGACAGCTTACAGAAAAGGTAAGAAGAAAGCCATACTCTGTGATTCTTTTTGATGAGATAGAGAAGGCTCATCCGGATGTTATGAATATCCTGCTTCAGATACTTGATGAAGGAAAGCTTGATGATTCTCAGGGCAGATCTGTAAACTTTGAGAACACCATAATAGCCATGACCTCAAACGCAGGCTCAACTGACAAATCAACCGGCGTAGGCTTCAACAAGACAGCTGAGGAGATTTCAAAGGATAAGGCTATAAAGGGTCTGAGAGAGTTTTTAAGACCGGAGTTTATAAGCAGAATAGACGAGATAGTTGTTTTCGAGCCGCTTTCAAAAGAGTCTTATGCAAAGATTGCGGGACTTATGATAGATGAGATGAAGGAACCGCTTCTTGAAAGAGCAATAGAGCTCACATACGATGAAAAGGTACTTGAGCTTATCGCAGATAAGTCGTTTGACAAAAAATTCGGAGCGAGAGATATCCGTAAGGTTATCCGCAAGGACGTTGAGGATAAGGTAGCAAACGAAATAATAGAACACCCTGAACGTATGATAAAGAAGCTGCATATAACTGCTGACGAATCAGGCAAAGAAATCATTGTAAAGATGGAAGACTGAGTATTACGCAGTAACTATCAGCTGATATGTACTGAGTGTTTATAGTTAGCAGATGAGCAGAGAAACAGATCGATCATAGAGAAGGTCAGATTTGTTTTGACGTTTACTATGATTTCAGAATTTTTAAATAAAATTAAGGAGAATCTCCTCTCAGATCAATTCGAGAGAAGATTCTCCTTTTTTGCGGGATGAATTTGCGTTGGAAAATACCCATAAAAATTTTTTTAAAAAAAATAAAAAAAATTCAAAAAAAGTATTGACATTTATTCTGGGATATAGTATAATAATAAAGCCGACAGGGAACGGCGATAAAAAATAAATACGCGGGTGTAGTTCAGTGGTAGAATTCCAGCCTTCCAAGCTGGTTATGTGGGTTCGATTCCCATCACCCGCTTCAACATTCATGTTGAGTTTAACTCCTTACGGAGCTAATTTTTTGCATCTTTAACTCAGCTGGATAGAGTAACTGCCTTCTAAGCAGTAAGCCGCTGGTTCGAGTCCAGCAAGGTGCATCTATGGTGGGTATAGCGTAGTTGGTTAACGCGTCAGATTGTGGTCCTGAAGACCGTGGGTTCGAATCCCACTATCCACCTTTTGAGTTCGCCTCTGAATATTTTTTCAGAGGCGATATTCGTTTTACCGGATATATAGAATATTTTATTTTGCCTTTTATTTTTTACTATGTATCTCACTTCTCATTCTTTAAAATATTAAAAGAAATCGGATATTAGGCCGGCAGAGTACGGCGGATATCCGATTTCTTTTTTATGATTATTTTTTTGAATATGTAGAAAGATCCCGTTCTTTTATAAGTCTTCCTTCTCTGAGCAGCTCTGTCATTTTTTCAGCGTCTGAGCTTCTGAGTGCAGCTTCGTATTTTTTCAGATTTTCTATGAGTACTTCGAGCTCGTAAAGCAGAGGTCCCTTGTTCTGCATGAACAGGTCTGTCCACATGTTTTCGTTTACTGTAGCTATACGTGTCATATCCTGAAAGCTTCCTGCGGTAAATCCGGATTCGTTTTCGATAGTAGGGCTTTTTACGTATGCGCTTGATACTATATGTGCAAGCTGTGACGTATAGGCTATAGTCTTGTCGTGAGCTTCAGGAGATGATTTGACTATTCTTGTAAAACCGACCTCTGATGCAAGCTTTTCAACTGTTTCGAGAGCTTCGCTGTCAGTGTTTTCGAGCGGGGTAACTATAAAGCTTCTGTTTTCAAAAAGCTCCGGAACAGAGTAGTTATATCCTCCGAATTCACGTCCTGCCATAGGGTGTGTTCCTACATAACGAAGACCGTATTTTTCTGCAACAGAAGACATTTTTGCGCATATGTCGGATTTTACACCGCAAACATCAGCAACTATTGAGTTTTTACGGAAAAAACCTGCGTTCTGTGAAAATACCTTTACAGCAACCTCCGGATGCAGGCATATGATAGTAAGATCGGCCTTTGAGAAGTTTTCAGGTTCAAGATATTCAGATATTGAGCCGTCTGCTGAAGCATTTTTTATTGTATCGCTGTTGGTATCATATCCGAAAATACAGTGATCTGTTTTTGCGCTGAGAGCTTTGCAAAAAGAACCGCCTATAAGTCCGAGTCCTATAACTAAAATGTTCATGTGAAAAATCATAACCTTTCATAGATCTTTATTTTGCTTACTATAGTATACCAGTTTAAAGCGCGAAAGTCAATAGATGTGCGAATATAAAAATTAATAAATTGTTAATAAAAAAAGAGCTTGTAATATGATATAATTATAGTGAACTTAAATTTTATTAGTTTACTATATATTATCAGTTTGCACATTTGTAAGCCTCGAAAGCTTCGTGCATACAAAAAACATTGAAAAGATGACCGTCGGAATTATGTGATTTTCCGGATATGATTTTTCAGGATACCGGATATTGCACTGACGGTTAATTTTTATCAATGAAAAAATAAAAAAAAGGAAGTGTCAGAATGTCACATTATAATTTTTCAAAGGTAACCCCGGTAATAGAACAATTTGCAGAAAAATGCGTCCGTAGCTATAACATAGATCCGGAGCTATATATTAAATATGATGTGAAAAGGGGACTTCGTGATCTTAACGGAAAGGGTGTGCTTGCAGGTCTTACAGATATAAGTGAAGTATGCTCCCAGAAGATCGTAGACGGTCAGTCTGTTCCGTGTGACGGAAAGCTGTACTACAGGGGTGTGGATGTAGAGGAGATAGTAGAAGGTTTTGTTTCAGAAAACCGCTTTGGTTTTGAGGAAACGACTTATCTTCTGCTTTTTGGAAAGCTTCCTCAGAAGGAAGAGCTTGATGAGTTCAAGAAGCTTCTCGGAAGCTTCAGAACATTGCCGACGACGTTTGTGCGTGATATTATCATGAAATCGCCCGGAAACGATATGATGAATATACTTGCACGAAGCGTTCTCACTCTCTATGCATACGATGAGATGCCCGATAACACTTCCATACCTAACGTTCTCAGACAGTGTCTGGAGCTTATTGCTCTTCTGCCTGTGATGGCTGTTTATGCATATCATTCATATAACTATTATAAAAAAGGCGGAAGCCTTATTATTCACAGACCGCGTCCGGAGCTTTCAACTGCAGAAAACATTCTCTATACACTGAGAGATGACTCTAAGTACACTGCACTTGAGGCAAAGATACTCGACCTTGCACTTGTTCTTCACGCGGAGCATGGCGGCGGAAACAACTCCACATTTACTACACACGTTGTATCATCCTCAGGAACTGATACTTATTCCTCAATGGCAGCATCACTCGGCTCGCTCAAGGGTCCTAAGCACGGAGGCGCAAATATAAAAGTCGTTCAGATGTTTGATGATCTTATGGCAAATATATCTGATTATACAGATGAGGCGGCTATAAGGGAATATCTTGTTGCACTTCTTGAAAAGCGTGCTTTTGACAAGTCCGGTCTTATTTACGGTATGGGACATGCGGTTTACTCAATATCCGATCCTCGTGCAAGAGTACTCAAGAAGTTCGTAAAGGATCTTTCGATAGAGAAGGGTATGGAAAAGGAATACGAGCTCTACAAGCTTGTTGAACGTCTTGCACCGGAGGTTATAGGTGAAAAACGCAAGATATACAAGGGTGTAAGTGCGAACATAGACTTCTACAGCGGACTTATCTACAGAATGCTCGGACTTCCTTCAGAGCTCTATACACCTATATTTGCTATAGCAAGAGTATCAGGATGGTCTGCACACCGTATTGAAGAGCTTATAAACGCAAATAAGATCATTCGTCCTGCATATATGGCAGTTGCCGAAAGAACAGCATATAAAAAGATAAACGAAAGATAAAAGCTCTGCGGTATTAACACTGAGAAGGATTCTTTCTGATGCTATTCAGGTGCGGAATCAGAGCAAATTAAAAACCCGGTATGCACGCAGCTTTCGTAGTTGGCGGATTTACAAGGCAATAAAAATATATTAATTATAGTGGATATGACAACACCACCGTATCAAACGAGATACGGTGGTGTTGGTTTTTTGAGGCAGAATTAGCTTTATTAAAATATACGCCAGTTAGTAAGTACATAACAAAACGAAGCAAAAATATTAAATGGTGATTTCGATTTGGTTATCTTCTATTGCTACCACACAGCTTTCGTAGTATCCGTCTCCGGTTGTACGTGGACCACTGACAATTCGAAAACCATCGTTCTGAAGTTTTTCTGTCAATTCATCAACCTTTTCTTTGCTGCCTGCTGAAAAAGCAAGATGTGCATATCCTGTACGGTTCAAATGCTTTTCGCTATCAACCATATCGGGTTTATTCATCAATTCTAATCTTGCACCATCATCAAAGCTGATGAAAAATGAGCGAAAGCCTGTGGTTTTATTGTGATAACCATCGTTAGAATGACCGCCAAAATAATTCACAAAGAAATCTCTTGCTCGCTCTAAGTCATTCACATATAGTGCTATATGTTCTATTTTCATAAGTGCCTCCGTAATTATAGTGACCGTAAAAATAAATCTGACTTTCGCTATAATATTATCTGATGATCTTTGCAGTCAGCGGAAAAATGATAGCAAGAGAAAACAATGCTATAAATATCCATGGCATAAACTTTTCTATTTTTGTAAGAGTAAAATATTTGTGATCGTTTTTAAGCTCCTTCCATTCACACGAAAAAGGCGTAAGCGGCAGCTTTTTTTCTATCTCGTCCACGATAAGGTATTTCATTCTGCCAAGCCGTTTGTAGCTGTCAATTGATTTCATCCATAGCGTGCACAGAACGATGCCTACAACAGAAAGCAATATGCTCTTGTAGTCAAGTGAAAATGTAATAACAGCCAGAAGAGCAGAGTTGATTGTTATGAACACGTTGTTGGAGTTGTTTCTTTTTTCAGCATTGTTGTTAGCCATTTCAACGCATGTTTTCCATTGCTCCAGTACGGCTGAATTGTATTCATCGCCATATTCTTCCCGTGTTAATGATTCTAATTTCATTAAGAAAATCTCCTTAAGGATTATTTTTATAGATATAACAACTGAATTATAGCATGCGGTGTCGGAAAAGTCAATATATAGTAAATGACAAGTATCAAAAGAAATCTGCATCAGATGCAAAGCTCAGGAGCTTGTATTTGTTATCTGCGCCGGGAGGAGAGAATTATGAGTAAGTCAGCTAAAAATGAAATTTTGTATCCGGACAATAAAAACGGAATCTATCTTTATGAGTACCCGATGATAAACGGTATAAAGCAGTATGTACAGATAAGAGGAGCGGACAGAAAAAATCCCCTCGTACTTTTTCTGCACGGAGGTCCCGGAGGCTCGCTTGCAGGATATTGTCATATTCAGCAGGCAGGTCTGGAAGACAGATTTACGGTTGTAAACTGGGATCAGCGAAATACCTGCAAGACTTATTTTGCAAATAAGGATAAGGCAAACGAAATCGCCGCAACAGGCACAATGGATGACTTCGTTCAGGATATTGATGAGATAGTTGCGTACCTTCACACTGTTTATGACTTTGAAAAGCTTATACTTATGGGATTTTCCTGGGGAACTGCAATCGGCTCGGAATATGCCGCGCGTCATCCCGAAAATCTGCTTTGCTACATCAGTGTAGGGCAGCTTACAAATTATCGTGACAATGTATTGTTTAACTGCAAAAAAATGCTCGGGCTTGTAGAAAAGGGCAGTAAGGATGAACTGAAAATAAAGAAAATGATCGAAACATTTCCTTTAGAGCCTGTATGGAATAATGAATTATTTAAATGCATGAAATATTATAGACCGTTATCTGTAAAATACATTGCAAAGCACATAAGAAGAATGACATGGAGTGATATTTTAGGTTCGCCGTTTATGAGCTTTAAGGAAAAGCTTAATGGTTTGATTATGAACCACTCACTTCATACGAAAGCCTGTGAAACGATGATTTCATATGATTTCAGAAACAATATGAAATATGATGTGCCTGTGTTCTTTGTTTTTGGTGAAGAAGAAACAATCTGCAATCCTGAATTGGTAGAGGAATGCTTTGACGATATATCCGCACCTGAGAAGAAACTTGAAATTATCCCGAAGGCTGCACATATGTGCTTTTTTGACCAGCCGGATACTTTTTTAAGCTTGATGGTTTCGTTTGTGAACAGTATAGCATAGGACTTGTTTTAGCTTGACAAATGATAGATATTAAGATATACGAGTTTTCCTCTGTTATGTATCCTTGTTTTTATGATACACTTTGATAATTATATGACATAACTGAAGAAAAATCAGAGAGGATAAAAAGAAATAGTATTATGAATAGTAATTGTCACTATTTTCCTTTATTTCACAATAATTCGACGGAAAAATCTGTAATTTTTCACATTTACTTATATATCCTGTTTATGGTATAATATGTTTATAAAAGCAATATTACACTCTCTGAACTTCATTGCTTTTTAAAAACAATTATGCTACAATAAGAAAGGCAGGATATGA
>SVNR01000091.1 GCA_015066815.1 Ruminococcus sp. | reverse complement strand
AAAGATTAGAACGATGGAGCGTCACTAATTGTCTTAAACGGCAAAAAGAGTTATTCGAACACTTTGGCGTACCGTTAACTATTGAAGAATTGTTGCATACCTAAAAAACCGAAGTTTCGTGACTAAAAAACTACTACCCCTTCACAACACCTACTGTAAAAAGCTTTTTTACAGGTTCAACAAGCTCAGATTCATTTGCTATGACCATGTCAATATCCTTATAGGCAAAACGTGACTCCTCAGCGACATCTGATTTGTTATGCTTGGCAAGAACTACACTGAGGTCCTTAAGATCACACATGACCTTTTCTACAGAAAAAGTATTTACAGCAGCTGTACGTGAATATAGTCTGCCTGCACCGTGCGATGAAGACATAAAGCTTTCTTCACAACCCTTTCCTCTGACTATATAGCTGTACGAGCCCATTGCTCCGGGAATTATTCCAAGCTCCCCTTCCCTTGCTCTTATAGCACCCTTACGATGAACATAAACATTTTTACCATAATGATTTTCAAGAGCTGCATAGTTGTGATGACAGTTTATTTCTCCTGAAAAAACCGGCTCTCTTCCAAGATATTTTAAGGTATGCTTTGCAAGAAGCTCCTTCACCTTAGCAAGCATTACTGCACGGTTTTCATACGCAAAATCCATCGAAAGCTGCATCCACTCAAGATATCTTCTTCCCTCTTCCGTATCAGCAGGAAGAAACGGAAGGTTCCATTCGGGATCAACGGAGGTATGCCATTTTTCGTTGAGTTCCTTTGCTATCTCATTAAAATACTTTCCCACCATATTGCCGAAGTGACGGCTTCCCGAATGAAGCATGATACATATCATACCTTCTTCATCCTGCTGAAGCTCAATAAAATGATTTCCTCCGCCAAGAGTACCTATCTGAAAATATCCGTCATCTATCATAGGTATAAGCTCCTTATCAGCTTCGTACCTGTTCAATTCTGCCTTGGCTCTGTCAAGAACTGAGGATATCTGCGGTTTTTTGTAATGATTAAAGCCGGTAGGAATATTTCTGAGGATATCTCCGCAGACTGTCTGTACAAGGCTTCCGCTGCCTGTAACAGTCTCTTTTAATTCTTCTGCCGAAATATCAGTCTGAACAAAAGCCATTCCACATCCTATATCAACACCTACTGCATTAGGTATTACTGCACCGTCACATGCAATAACTCCGCCTATAGGCATACCCTTTCCTGCATGAGTATCCGGCATAAGAGCTACCCACTTATGAATAAAAGGAAGCTTTGACAGATGAAGCGCCTGCTCCATACACTTTTCCTCAATATGTTCCTCTGAAGGAAGCCATATCTTTATAGGCATCATTTTTGTGTTCTTATAATACTTTACAAACATATAATCACCATTCTTTCTTTGTTATTTTCGGTATGTACAAAGTATAGCATTTTATAAGGGATAAATCATCAAAAAAAATCTGCGAACATACCGCTTTCTGTTGAAACATTGATTTTTTTCAGTTATAATTTATAGTAGATCTCAAACTAAAGTAAAAGGGGGATTTTTTTATGGGCGGATATTCTGAGCTTATCAAAAGCTTTGACAAAACACGGGATTATGTACGTGATTTTTTTATATATGGTTTTAAAGTAAGAAATGATTTTTCAAGAAAAAGTCTGAGAACGTATGATGATGAAAAGCGCAGAGTTGAAAGTCTGCTTGGAAACTCTCTTCGGTACGATGAATCCATCAGAGGAAGACAGGTATCAATATCAGTGAACAGCGGACATATAAACGAAAATCCACTCTATAGTATTTTTTATTCGAAAAGCTTTACTCATAATGATATAAAGCTTCATTTTATGCTATGTGATATTCTGAGCCGGGAAGATGCACTTTCGTTAAGAGCTCTTACTGAAAAGCTGAGCGAATGCTTTGACGAAATATTTGAGACGCAGACTGTCAGGAATAAGCTCAACGAATATCTTGAAGAAGGCATAGTCGTTCGTGAACGACGAGGCAAAACTGATTATTATTCGCTTTCGAAAGATACTGTAGACAGCTTTTTCGGACAATACGAGGGACTTGATGATGCTGTCAAATTTTTCTCTGAAGGTTCAGAGCTCGGTGTTATCGGAAACAGCATACTAAAAACCGCAGGACTTAAAAATGATCTGTTTTTTATGAAGCATAACTACATAGTTCATACGCTTGAAGATATTCTTATCCCTGATATTATTTCTGCAATAGAAGAAAAAAGATTTGTTTCTTTCAGGACCTTCAGTTCAAAATCTCCTGATAACAGGCCTACAGAAAACACTGCCGTTCCGCTCCGCATATTTTCAGGCGTTCAGACCGGAAGACGATATCTTGTAGTATACCTTCCAAAATACAGACGTTTCAATACCTTCAGACTTGATTTTATAAAGGATATCAGACACTGCGGTATATGTGAAAACTATGACGAGATCAATAAAGCCTTCATACGAAATATACCTCGTTGTTTCGGTGTTTCATTCGGAAACCGAAGAGATCATGGTGATACAGGAAAAGTAAAAATAACCTTTTCAATCGACGAAAAGCGTGAAGGTTTTATTATAGAACGACTCTATCGTGAAAAAAGGACAGGTATAGTTGAGAAGGTCGGTGACGGAAAATATACGCTGTCTGTAGATACGTTTGATCCGAGTGAACTTATGCACTGGGCAAAAACCTTTATCGGCAGGATAGTTTCAGTTGAGGGAGGAAACGAAAATGACAGAAAAAAATTTTACAGAGATGTTTCAAGACTTTATGAGATGTATAAAGAATGATCAGTGTGAAAATAAGATAAATGAAGCTGTGTAAATCTGATGTTGATTTGAATTAATGTTATCTTTTTATCTCAAAAAAAATTCAGGCATTTGCTATAGTGAACGAAAAAATTTTTTTAGTTCACTATTAGCGATATACACGGAGTGGCCGTAGGGATCGGATGTGCAGGGAAATATTAATAATTGTAACTGTTCAGCACCTCAGTCTTCAATAGCATAAAAAGTATTACCTTCAAAAACATTCAAGATAGCCTGAAAAGCATTTTTACCATGTTTTTTAGCTGTGCTGACATAAGACATTACAGCAAG
>SVNR01000045.1 GCA_015066815.1 Ruminococcus sp. | reverse complement strand
CACCGATAGCAACTGATACGCCGCCTGCACCAAAGTCATTGCAGCGTTTGATCATTGAGGTTACATTCTTGTTTCTGAAAAGTCTCTGGAGCTTTCTTTCTTCAGGCGGATTACCCTTCTGAACCTCAGCGCCGCAGCTTTCAAGTGATTCAGATGTGTGGGATTTTGAAGAACCTGTTGCACCGCCGCATCCGTCACGTCCTGTTTTTCCGCCGAGAAGTATAACAACATCCCCGGGAGCAGGTCTTTCACGTCTGATGTTTTCTGCAGGAGCAGCACCGACAACAGCGCCTATTTCCATTCTCTTGGCAACATATCCCGGATGATATATTTCGGTTACATGTCCTGTAGCAAGTCCTATCTGGTTACCGTATGAGCTGTATCCGTTGGCAGCACCAACAACGATTTTTCTCTGTGGAAGCTTGCCCTTGATTGTATCCTCTACAGGTACGAGAGGATTTGCCGCACCTGTTACACGCATAGCCTGATAAACATATGAGCGTCCTGAGAGAGGATCTCTTATAGCGCCGCCAAGACAGGTAGCTGCGCCGCCAAAAGGTTCTATTTCGGTAGGATGGTTATGTGTTTCGTTTTTGAACATGAGGATCCAGTCTTCATCCTTGCCGTCAACGTCTACTTTTATTTTTACAGAGCATGCGTTGATTTCTTCGCTCTCGTCAAGATCGTCAAGAAGACCGTCTTTTTTGAGCTTTCTTACAGCGATAGTTGCAAGATCCATAAGTGTTACCGGCTTATTCTCACGGCCGAGTTCCTTTTTCAGATCCTTGTAAAGCTCGTATGTTTCAGCAATATAAGGGGATTCTATGGAAACATTTTCGATGTTTGTAGAGAATGTTGTATGTCTGCAGTGATCCGACCAGTATGTATCGATCATTTTTATTTCGGTAATAGTAGGATCTCTTTTTTCTGTTTCCTTGAAATACTGCTGACAGAAGCAGATATCATCATAGTCCATTGCAAGTCCGAGCTTTGCAATAAAATCCTTTAACTCCTGACTGTCAAAACCGATAAATCCGTCAAGCGTCTCTACGTCTGTCGGAATCTCGTAATGAACATCAAGTGAATCGAATTCTTCAAGTGAAGCCTCACGGCTCTCAACAGGATTTATGAGATAGGCTTTGATTTTGTCAAACTCTTCGTCTGTGATTTTTCCGCTTACGATATATACTCGTGCATTCTTTACCCTGCATCTTTCACCCTGTGTAAGAATCTGGATACACTGTTCACAGCTGTCTGCTCTCTGGTCAAACTGTCCCGGGAGATATTCAACAGCAAAAACCCTTTCGTTTTCTGATAAGCATGGCATTTCGCTGTAGGTTACATCGACTGCCGGTTCAGAAAATACAGTATTGATGGCATAATTGAATTTTTCCTCAGAAAGTCTGTCAGCATCATAACGGTTGAGAATACGGATATTCTCAAGAGTGCTGAGCCTGAGGGCAGTTTTCACGTCGCTGAGGACTGATTTTGCTTCTACAGCAAATTCCGGTTTCTTTTCAACATAAATTCTAAATACAGACATTTTAAACTCCATTTCTCCGCGTATTGATACGGTAAAAAAACCGTAACTCTGCGGAAATTTAATTTATTCTGTTATTCGGATATTTCGCCGATACAAAAATCATTTATGGCTTCTTTTATATTAACATAAAAAACACTATTACGCAAACTTTTTATAGGGGAGGTTCTTTTAATTTTAACTAATGTATAATTCGGACTATATCCTCTGTGAAAATCTGTGCAGTTTTCTTTTTCGAACAGTATGGGTACTGTTTTTCCGATCTGATTTTTCAGAAAATCCTTTTCAAGCTTTTCGCCAAGCAGGGTCATTTCCGAAGCACGCCGGGATTTTACGGATGCACTGATCTGATTTTTCATAGAGGCAGCTTTTGTTCCTGCTCGTATCGAATATGGAAATACATGTATTTTGCTGAAACCTGTTTTTTCAACAAATCTTAAGCTTTCTTCAAAGTCTTCATCTGTTTCCCCTGGAAAACCGACCATAATATCTGTCGTTATGGAGGCATCAGGAAAGATTTTTCTTATTTTTTCGACAAGCTCTGAATACTGCGCACTGGTGTACCGTCTGTTCATTGCGGCAAGAGTTCTGTCACAGCCGGACTGCAGTGAAAGATGGAACTGAGGACAGAAGCTTTTTACGGAAGACATTCTTATAAGATCCTGTTCGGTGATTCTTTCAGGTTCGAGAGAACCGAGTCTTATACGCTCAACACCGTCTGTGTGACTTACTGCTTCGATTGCGTCAGTGAGGCTCTTTCCGAATTCTGCTCCATAAAAAGCAAGGTTTATACCGACAAGGACTATTTCACGGTATCCGTTGGCGGCAAGCTCTGATATTTCGGCAGTAAGCTCCGAAAGCGGCTTGGAACGTATATGTCCTCGTGAGTACGGGATTATACAGTAGGAACAGAACTGACTGCATCCATCCTGTATTTTTACGAAGGCACGTGTTCTGTTAGTGAACGAATCGCATCGCATGCTCTCAAAGCTTTCTTTTTTGCCATACGGATCAACGTTTACAATTCGTTTTCTGTCAGCTGCTGCTTCAAGTACAAGAGATACCAGTTGTGAACGGTTTTTAGTTCCCGTGACAATATCGGCTTCACTGAGCTTTCCTGCTTCTTCAGGAAAGGCCTGAGGATAACATCCGCTCAGTACTATGAGGGAGCCGGGATTTTCGTTTCTCATTTTCCGCAGAGTCTGTCTGATTTTTTTGTCACTTGCAGATGTGACAGTGCAGGAGTTTATTATGATAATATCAGCGTCGGCTGCGGTATCTGATACAGAAAAATCATTTTTCAGAAAAAGCTTTTTTAAACATTCGGTCTCATAAAAATTTACTTTACAGCCGAACGTTACAAAAAATACTGTCAATAAATATTTCTCCTTTAAATTTTAATTGTGCATACTGCATTTACTTGTTGATATCTTACTTAATCCATTATACTAAACTTACAAAAAAAATTCAATCACTTGACTATCAATATTTTTAGTGATATAGTTTTAAAGGATTGAGACTGGGTGAAAATATGTAAATACATGGTTTGTTCACTGAGGTTATTTATGATTTATGCGGTTTTTTACAGTGTATCGCATATATTATCGGAGGTTTGCTTTATTATGTATACAGAAAATATTGTTTTATCAGGCGTTGATGACGTAAAGAAGTTTGTGAATCTCGTTTCGGGATATGGTTTTAAGGTTGAGCTTGTTTCAGGAAAGTATATTGTTGATGCAAAATCAATCATGGGAGTATTTACTCTCGATCTTGAAAAACCAATAAAAATGAACGCATACACAGAGGATGAAAGTTTCAAAAAGGATATAAAACCGTTTATTGCGTCATAAAAAATAAAATATCGTTTTTATTAAAAAAGCACGGACAAAAAATATCCGTGCTTTTTTTCATATGTCTGCGAAAAAGAATATATAGTTATAAAGAACGCAAAAAAATATTTTTTGCAGTCAATATCGTTCAGATTTTTTTCGTGGAGTTGATTTAAGTGATCAAAAAAGCTTTTTTGTCCGTGATTGCATTCATAGTTTTCTTACAGATGTTTTCAGATCCGATTCCGGTTTTTTCCGAGGAAATAGAAACGACAGCAGCCTCATATATTCTTATCGAGGCTGAAACCAGACGTGTGCTTGAAAATTCAGAGTCTGAAAAACGTGTGCCTGCCGGAGCACTGAATAAGCTCATGACGGCACTGATAGCCGTTGAGTATATGTCTGATGGGGGCTTTTCGATGGACACGAAGCTTACAGCTTCAAACAATGCACATACCGCCGGAGGTGCAGTGATATGGCTTGACAGCGGAGAAGAAATAACCGTAAGAGAGCTTTTCAAGGGCTTGCTTCTGGGCAATGCAAACGATGCCGCTATTGTTTTTGCTGAAAAAATATCGGGAAGCTGTGAGGATTTTACATGGCTTATGAATGAAAAGGCGGCAGATCTCGGTATGAACAACACTTTTTTTACATCGCCTTATCTTACAGACGATGAAAACCAGTATACTACTGCATATGATGCGGCAATTCTTGCGGCTGAGACAGCATCACACAGTGAGCTTCATGATATTATGAAAACATGGCTTGACAATATAAGGGACGGAAAAACCGAGGTCGTAAATGAAAACTCGCTTGTAAAGAGCTATAACGGGATCATAGGAGTGAAGGCATGGCATACTGAGAAGTCAGGCTATTGTCTCGCTGCCTGTGCAGAGCGTGAGGGTAACAGATATGTTTCAGTTGTTATGGGCTGTTCTGATAAGGACGAGAGATTTTCAGTAGGAAAAAAACTGCTCAACACAGGTTTTGCAAACTATAAGATTGTAATACCCGGTTTCTCATCAGAGTATATGAAGCCGCTCAAGGTAAAAGGAGGTGTTGACAGGGCAGTTCTGACAAAGGCTGAGAGTATTCCTCCGCTTGTTATACCTAAGGGAAGTGAGGGAAATATGAGTACAGTGGTTCTTGAACCGCTTTACATAAAAGCTCCCGTAAAAAAAGGGCAGAACGTGGGCACTGTGGCGTTTTATCTTGACAAGACTCTGCTCTACGAAACGAGGCTTATCACCACGGATTCAGTTGAGAAAAATTCATTTCGCAAGTCGTTTATAAGAATAATAGTAAAAATGTTCAAATAACTTCGCGCTATATTGTTTAGTTTGAATAATAATGAATTATCGGCTTGCAAAAAAAATCATTATATAGTAAAATTGATATAAGGTAAGTATAAATTTATGGAGGTCCATACAATGACACTAAAACTTAATTCAAAGTATCTCGACAGCTTCATTAACAGCGACGAGCTTACAGGTATAAAGCCGCAGGTTGATACAGCAGCAGAGCTTCTTCACAGCAAGAAGGGTCTGGGAAATGACTTTTTAGGCTGGCTTGATCTTCCTACAAACTACGACAAGGAAGAATTCACAAGAATTAAAGCTGCTGCAGAAAAGATAAAGTCAAACTCTGATGTACTCATCGTAATAGGCATCGGCGGTTCTTATCTCGGAGCAAGAGCAGTTATTGAGCTCATAAAGTCACCTTTCTACAACAATCTCAGCAAGGACACACCTGATATATATTTTGTAGGCAACAACATAAGCCCTTCATACCTCAATCAGGTAATTTCCATTTGCAAGGATAAGGACTTCTCTGTAAACGTAATTTCAAAGTCAGGTACTACAACAGAACCGGCACTTGCTTTCAGAGTATTCAGAAAAATGGTTGAAGAAAAGTACGGCAAGGAAGGCGCTAAGGAAAGAATCTTCTGTACAACAGACAAGGCAAAGGGCACACTCAAGTCACTTGCTGATACAGAGGGTTACGAAACATTTGTAGTTCCGGATGATGTAGGCGGTAGATTTTCCGTTCTTACAGCAGTAGGTCTTCTTCCTATAGCTGCAGCCGGCTGTGATATTGACGCACTTATGTCTGGTGCAAGACAGGCACAGAACGACTATACAGCTGATTTTGATAATAACGACTGCTACAAATACGCAGCACTCAGAAACATACTCAACAGAAAGGGTAAGAGCGTAGAGCTTCTCGTTTCTTACGATCCGAGCTTTACTATGATGGCTGAGTGGTATAAGCAGCTCTTCGGTGAGAGTGAAGGCAAGGATAACAAGGGCATATTCCCTTCAGCTGTAACCTTCTCTACAGATCTTCATTCTATGGGACAGTTTATTCAGGACGGTTCAAGAATAATGTTCGAAACAGTTATGGATATCAAGAAGCCTCAGCAGGATTTCTTCCTTGAGGATGACGCTGACAATCTTGACGGACTTAACTTCCTTACAAACCAGAATATGTCTGTAGTAAACAAGAAGGCACAGGAAGGTACAGTTATCGCTCATACAGAGGGCGGAGTACCTAACATTGTAATTGAGCTTGAAGACACTTCAGAGTACAGCGTAGGATACATGATTTACTTCTTTGAAAAGGCATGTGCTGTTTCAGGATATCTTCTCGGAGTAAATCCATTCAACCAGCCTGGTGTTGAAAGCTACAAGGCAAACATGTTTGCACTTCTCGGTAAACCGGGTTACGAAGACAAGAAGGCAGAGCTTGAAGCAAAGCTTTATTGATAAAAAACAACCGCTGTCTGATACAGACAGCAGAAATGGAGAAAAATTATGATTAAATTAATTATTGGCGAAAAGGGAACAGGTAAAACTAAAATAATGATCGATATGATGAACGAGGCTATCACAAGTACAAACGGAAGTCTTGTTTGTATCGAAAAGGGTTCAAACCTCCGTACACAGATCAACTACAAGGTAAGATGGTGCGATACAGAATTCTACAAGATTGATGGTTTTGAAGCATTTTACGGTTTCGTTTCCGGTATGCTTGCAGGAAACTATGACATCGAAAAGATTTTTGTAGATGGTATTCTCAAGATCGGCGGCAAAGACTATGAAGCGCTCGGCACAATGCTCGATAAGCTCGCAGCTCTCACAGGCGAAGCTACTACTCTTGTATTTACAGTATCAGCTAACGAAAAGGATATGCCTGCTTCAGTTACTAAGTACATCGGTTAATTCCGGACTGATTAGCGAAAAAAACTATTGACAATGTGTCCTTAGTTTGGTATAATTATTTTTGTAATGCTCTAAGGGTGTAGAAGTATGACTATTAATTTAAGAAAAGTATTCAATTTACCGGGAGAGATTCTTCCGGTCGATGTAACGATTGACAGCTCAGAGATCAGCGATATCCACGGTTATGATTTTGCTTCTCCTGTAGTTATAAAAGGACAGGCTTACAATCGTGCCGGAATAGTTAAAATTAAATTTACTACTGAGTTTACCCTGAACCTTATATGTGACAGATGCTTGAAAGAGTTTGAACGCTCCTATGTTTATGATTTTGAACATGTAGTTGTCAAATCACTCAGTACCGATAATGATGAGTATATTGTTGCCGATAGCGAGAGCATTGATTTAAAGGAAATTGCAATTTCTGATTTACTGTTGCAGCTCCCATCCAAAACACTTTGTGATGAAGAATGCAAAGGACTCTGTCCTTCATGCGGCTGCAATTTAAACGAATCACAGTGTGATTGCTTTTCATCTTAAGAAATTTATGCTTGATAGGAGGTTTAATCATGGCTGTACCAAAGAGAAAAACGTCTAAAGCAAGACGTGATAAAAGACGTTCAACTGTCTGGAAGTTAGATGCTCCGGCATTCAGCAGATGCACAAACTGCGGAGAACTCACTTCACCACACAAGGTTTGCAAGAACTGTGGTTTCTATAAGGGCGTTGAGGTAATCAAGAAGGAAGCGTAATTAACTGCTTTCCGTTGGTTAGAGGAGGAGCAATTCTCCTCTAACTTTTTTTTTAAATAAAAAAACTTAAAAAAATTAGGAGGTATAGTTATGCCATTACCTGTTGTAGCAGTTGTAGGTCGTCCGAACGTCGGAAAATCAACGCTTTTTAACAAATTAATAGGAAAACGCCTGTCTATAGTTGAGGATACACCGGGTGTAACAAGAGACCGTATATACTCAAAGTGTGAATGGAGAGGCAGAGAGTTTATGGTTGTTGATACAGGAGGTATCGAACCAAGAACAGACGACATTATTCTTTCACAGATGAAAAGACAGGCTGAGCTTGCGATAGAAAGAGCTGACGTAATAATTCTCGTTACTGATGTAAGATGCGGTGTTACTGCAAACGACTATGATGTAGCATCAATGCTTCAGAAAAGTGGAAAACCTCTTGTACTTGCAGTAAACAAGTGTGATGAGATAGGAGATACTCCACCGGAAGTATACGAGTTCTATAATCTTGGTATAGGCGATCCGTTCCCTATATCATCTGCTCATGGTCACGGCACAGGAGATCTCCTTGATGAAGTGTTTAAGTATTTTCCGGATGACAAGGAAACTGACTACGATGATGATTGTATAAGAGTTGCTGTTATAGGTAAACCTAACGTAGGAAAGTCATCTCTGATAAACCGTATAGCAGGAGAAGAACGTGTTATAGTTTCAAACATTGCCGGAACTACACGTGATGCAACAGATACTCTTATTGAAAACGAAAACGGTAAGTTCGTTTTCATAGATACTGCAGGTATCAGAAGAAAAGCAAGAGTTACAGAAAATATAGAACGCTACAGTGTTCTTCGCGCATATATGGCTGTTGACCGAGCAGATGTGTGCATTATAGTTATTGACGCTGAAGAAGGCTTTACTGAACAGGATTCAAAGGTAGCCGGATATGCTCACGATCAGGGAAAGGCGTCTATTGTAGCCGTGAACAAGTGGGACAAGATAGAAAAAGATACAAAAACCATGGACGAGTACAGAACGAAGCTTGCTAATGATTTCAGCTTTATGTCATATGTTCCTTTTGTTTTTATTTCTGCCAAGACCGGTCAGAGAGTTGATAAGCTTTATGAGATGATAGTTCATGTAAACGAACAGAACTCAATGAGAATTTCAACAGGTATGCTTAACGATGTTCTTGCATATGCTACAACAAGAGTACAGCCGCCTTCTGATAAGGGTAAGAGATTGAAGATATACTATATGACTCAGCCTTCTACAAAACCACCTACGTTCGTTACTTTTGTTAACAAAGCTGAGCTGTTTCATTTCTCTTATCAGCGTTATATAGAAAATCAGATCCGTTCGACGTTCGGACTTGACGGAACACCTGTCAGGTTTATAGTACGTGAACGAGGAAAAGATAATAACTGATTATTTTTCGGGGGAAAGCTTTATGTTTGCTTATATTCTTATTTTTATCTGTCTTATTGCGGCATATCTTATCGGAAGCTGTAACTCTGCTATTATTGTGGTAAAACTTCTGAAAAAAGAAGACATCCGTAACTTCGGAAGCAAGAACGCAGGCCTTACAAACGTACTCAGATGCTTTGGAAAAGGTCCTGCACTTGTTACATTACTTGCAGATCTGTTGAAGGGTTCGCTTACAATACTTCTGATAAAACTTGTTCTTTCGCTTGCCAGTTTTGAAGGGGATCTTATGACAATAGGCTATATATCAGGATTTATGGTAATGCTTGGTCATATTTTTCCTTTGTATTATGGATTCAAGGGCGGCAAGGGGGTACTTGTAGCTGCTACGGTTCTTCTTGCTATAGATCCATGGACTTTTATGATAGTTATACCTGTGTTTATCGTCACTCTTATTTTTACAAGATATGTATCTGTTTCTTCAATCACTGCAGCGATATCATATCCTGTAGTTACTTTCCTGCTTCAGTATTTTGCAAGAAATTTTGAGCTTGGTACAGTTCTTGTACACACGGGTCTTGTTATGCTTAATACAATACTCATAATATATATGCACCGCGCAAATATCCAAAGATTAAAAGACGGAAATGAAAATAAGTTTTCGTTTTCTAAAAAATAAATATCAGGAGGTTAGGGAATAATGGCAAAGATAGTAATACTGGGGGCAGGAGCATTCGGAATAAGTCTTGCAATAATGGCCGAGGAATCAGGACATTCTGTTACAATGTGGTCAGCTTTTGAAAGTGAAGTAGAAAGCATAATCCGTGAAGGGGAACACAAGGATAAGCTTCCCGGAGTAAAAATACCACAGAGTATAAGCTTCACATCAGATATTTCATGTGTGAAAGATGCAGATATGGTTATAATCGGTGTTCCTTCGATCTTTGTACGAAAGGTAGTAAAACAGGCGTCATCGTATCTTTCTAAGGATACAATCATTGTAAACACAAGTAAAGGACTTGAGGATGAGAGTTATCTCAGAATGAGTCAGGTCATAAAGGAAGAGATAGGAGAGGACGCTTCTGTTGTTGTACTTTCAGGTCCGTCGCACGCTGAAGAGGTGGCTCGAAAAATCCCTACAACGATATCTGCTGCTTCAGAAGACATCAAGGCAGCATATAAAGTTCAGGAAGCGTTATCCAACGGAAGTCTGAGAATTTACGTAAATGATGATGTTATAGGCAGTGAGCTTGGCGGAGCTTTAAAAAATATCATAGCGCTCTGCGCAGGTGTTTGTGACGGTCTCGGATACGGAGACAATACAATAGCAGCTCTTATGACACGTGGAATCACGGAAATAGCAAGACTCGGTGTTGCTATGGGTGCAAGGCTTGATACGTTTTTCGGACTTACAGGTATAGGAGATCTTATAGTGACCTGCACAAGTCTTCACAGCAGAAACAGAAGAGCAGGAACTCTTATCGGTCAGGGAACAACGCCTGATGAAGCTGTAGAAAAAGTAGGCACAGTTGAAGGATATTACTGCTGTAAGGCTGCATACGGACTCAGCAGAAAAATGGGCGTCGAAATGCCGATAACAGAGCAGCTCTATAAGGTTTTGTTTGAAAACGCAGATATAAACGAGCCTCTTTCACTGCTCATGAACAGACCAAGCAAGCATGAGAGAGAAGAGAATATCTTTAATCCGGGGATGTGACAAAAATGTTTTCCTATACTGCCAACGATAACGATGAGTACCGAATAGGTAAGGTAACGATAGACAAAAGCTTTCATACACAGAGTGCTGATGAAAAGTTTTACAGCTACTTCTGTAATGATACTCTTTACTCAATGACGAGAACTATTCACCCTGATGATCTGGAGATTTTTAAGGAAACGGTAAATTCTCTTTCTGATGACGAGGTCAGACACAGTATGATCCGTATGAAGAACAATCAGGGCGAATACAGATGGATGATCGTAAAGATGTCTGTAAACCTTCAGATGCTTTCTCATGGTATAAGATATACTGATATTGTGGTGAAGGATGCTGTTTATCTTGAAAAAAGTACTACAGGGCTTGAGAACATAATAGAACGCTTCAGATTTTTGATGAGTGTAGAGGAAGCTATTATTTTTGAGTACAACTGTCAGACAAACAAGTTTTATATTTATTCGTTTGATTATAATACTGATACTGTTTTTTACAACGAGGATTTTGATTATTTCAGGTTCCATGTGCTTTCCGAAAAAATGATCGCCGATAACAGCCGTGAAATATTCGAAAGCTTTTTTGAAAGTGTAAAGAGTGGCATCTCCCGCTTTAGTTTTGAGCTTGAAACAGGTATACTTACAGATGGCGAGCAGATGCAGTCTCAGGAGTTCAGCGGATTTACCGTAACTGACGGAGACGGAAAAAAAGTAGTTCTTGGATTAATAAAAGAAAAGAGCGGACACGAATCCTCAAATGTTCAGACAAATCCCGCCTATGAAGCAAACCTCGATTCGCTTACAAGGCTTTTCAACAAAAAATCAATAACCAACTATGCAATCACAAGAGTCGGATCAGGTGCTGTAAAATCAGTAACCATAGCTATCATTGATATAGATGATTTCAAATATATCAATGATACATACGGACATCTTTTTGGTGATGATATCATATATACTGCCGCATCTGTGCTTAAAAAGGAAACCGGTTCAAAAGGTGTTGCAGGACGTATAGGCGGAGATGAGTTCATGCTTGTTCTTGATGATATCAACGACGAAATGGAGCTCAGAAGTATTCTCAGAGCAGTACGTTCAAACATAGAGGTACTGTGTGCAGAAAAAACAGATGGCTTAAAGGTTACCTGTTCAATGGGAACTGCCGCATATCCTAAGGATGCTTCATCATATCAGCAGCTTTTCCGTACTGCAGACAAGGCTCTTTATATCGCCAAGGAAAAGGGCAAGGATCGTTACGTTATCTATGATAAGGAGAAGCATGGAGCAGTAAGTGAAGAACGTACAGCTATATCAACAGGCAGTAAAGGTTATGATATCGGAAAGCCTGACAAATCCGATGTAGTCGGAGATATCGTTTCAGATTTTGCGGTATCCGGGAAAATGACGCTTATGCAGGCAATGGATACTATCGGAAAAACCTTTGAGCTTGATCACATAAATATTTTTATGGGAAAACAACTTGAGCGTGCTTACTCGTGGCCCGATGAATCCGGTATAAACGAAGCCGGCTATGTGTTAAATGAAAACTATCTCGATAATTTTTCCGGTGGAAATGTTTTTGTAATAGACAACACCTTCATGTTAGAAGGAAAAAGTACCGAAGCTTTTGCAAGACTTACAGAAAGCGGGACAAATGCTGCGGTACAGTACATACAGAAAAAAGACGGAGCTGTAAAGGGAATGATAACCTTTGAGCTGAGTGGCCGTTATAAAAAGTGGCCTCAGATGGATATAAACTATATGAAGCTTCTCGGAAGACTGATTTTTGAAAAGCTTTTTGAGGATGGTGATACCTAATGGCTAAGATTGTATGGAATCCCGGAACGCTTCTTGCTCCGCTTCCTGCAGTTCTTGTATCATGCGGGACTATGGAGAAGGCAAATGTTTTTACTGTAGCGTGGACAGGGATTATAAACACTCATCCGGCTATGACATATATTTCAGTAAGACCATCAAGACATTCCTATAATATAATCAAGGAAAGCGGTGAGTTCGTAATAAATCTGACTACATCTGCCATGGTACGTTCAGTTGATTTTTGCGGAGTAAGATCAGGAAGCAAATTCGATAAGCTTGAAATATGCAGCCTTCACAAAGAAAAAGCAAGCAAGGTTTCAGCTCCTGTCATAACTGAGAGTCCGTTAAGTCTTGAGTGCAGGGTAGTAGAGGTAAAAAGTCTTGGAACACACGACATGTTTATTGCAGAGATAGTTGCGGTAGATATAGAGGAGCGTTTTATAGACAGCAAAGGAAAGCTTAATCTTCAGCAGGCAGGCTTGCTGAGCTATTCTCATGGCGAATACTTTGCTACAGGCCGCAAGCTTGGCGAGTTCGGGTATTCAGTGAGAAAGAAAAGCAAAAAAAAATCCAAAGGAAATAGTTGATTTTCAAACTTTTTTCGTTTTACATTCAGACCAGATGCAATGTTTCGTAGTAGGGAAATATTGTGTTTGGTTTTTTTATTATTCTGGTGATCCAAAAATATGCTATAAAACCAATAGTTTATCTTTAAAAATATTCTCTTATAATAGAGATACAATATTTTCTTCAGAGTGAAATATTTGCGGGTCAAAAGTTGACTCAGATGATGAGCTTGCTGATGCGATCAGTCGTTTTCTTATGGGGCAGGATGAAAAGCATAGAAAGGTGTTTGTACGACGTTACTGGTATGGTGATCAGATATCAAAGATAGCAGAGTAGAATTATCGAATCACAATCAAGTTGAAAGACGGTACAATTATACAAGATATAAGCTATCAACCTTATCTTGGAAATGGTTATATTGATAGTATCTATTATTGCTCTGATGCTGTCGGACTAAAGACAGGCACTACTTCAAATGCCGGGTGCTGTCTGATTGCAGCCTTTCAGCGAAACGAAAAGACTTATCTTTCGGCTGTTGTTGGCTGTTCTTCAGGTGCTGACAGATATGAGCTAACACTTAAAATGTTATCAGAATTTGCTTCCTATTCGCAATAACAATACTTTTAAAAGATACGTTATTTTTGCAAAACTATAAGAAAACTATAAGAAAACTATAAGAATCGCTATTGACATTTTCTTATAAAAGTCTTATAATTTTCTCAAGGAGGCGAATAAAATGCTTGAAAATGAACTTATCAGTCTTATAAATACTATCACAAAAACAAAGAGTGAGAGCAACTATATTGAAGTTAAATCAGCCAAAAATGGCTGTCCTAAGCTTTTTGATACATTCTCATCTTTTTCTAATCAGCAATTCGGCGGTAAAATAGTCTTTGGTATTGACGAAAGTGATGGTTACAGTATCTGTGGAGTATATGATGCTGCTGATCTTCAAAAGAAAATAATGGAACAAAGTTTGCAAATGGAGCCTGTCATAAGACCGCTTTGTACAACTACAGATATTGATGGCAAGACTGTTGTCTGTGCTGAAATACAAGAGATAGAACTTTTCTCTAAGCCATGCTTTTATAAAGGTGCAGGCAGACTTAAAGGTTCATATATTCGTGTAGCTGATGGTGACAGGCTTATGTCAGAGTATGAGGTATACAGTTATGAAGCTTTTCGCAAAAAAGTTCAGGATGAGCTCAGAATATCTGAAAGAGCTGTTATATCGGATATTCAGACATCAGCCTTTCAGAGATATCTTGTGGAACTAAAAACAAAGAAAGCAAATCTTGCAGGATTTTCAGAAGACAAGATTTGTCGATTGCAGGGATTTACCGATGACATTAAACCAACGCTTGCAGGTATAATGCTGTTTTCAGACTATCCGCAGGCTTTTTACCCTCAGCTTTGCATTACTGCTGTTTCTGTTCCCGGAACTGAAATGAGTATGACAGGCAATGTGGGAGAACGCTTTATCGATAATCAGCGCATAGACGGAACTCTTTCACAGATGATATACGGAGCAATGCAATTTGTACGCAACAATATGAAGACGAAAACTATTATCGATAGCGCTACCGGAAAACGTTGTGACAGAACGGAATACCCTATTGTAGCAGTTCGTGAACTCATTTTGAATGCGCTTATACACAGAGATTATAGCATCCATACCGATTCAACTCCCGTAACCATAAGACGATTCAGTGATCGCCTTGAAATAGAAAACCCCGGTGGACTTTATGGAAGAATGACTCTTGATCAGCTTGGCAAAGTATCTGCTGATACACGAAACCCTTTCATTGCTAATGCTATGGAAATATTGGATGAGACTGAGAACCGTTATAGTGGAATTCCTACGGTACTTGCAGCAATGGAGGAGTATGCTCTGCCCGCTCCTGTATTCAGCAGTGATCATGGGGTGTTTAAGGTGGTTCTTTACAATGGAGAAAGTAAAAATATTAATATCGATTCATCAGATCCGGATGAAAAACTTATACTCGACTTCTGCAAACAGCCGAGAAGCCGTACTGAGCTTGAACAGCTTTTTTCCGATAAAATGACCATAGCTTATGTAATGAGCAAATATATTCATCCTCTTATAGAGAAAGGTGCTATACGACTTACTATCCCGGATAAGCCTAAAAGCAAAAATCAAAAATATGTTGTGGCAGACAGATGACACAACTCATAAAAAGTATAGAACAAAAAAACAGATAAATCAAAGGCAAAAAATCTGCCGCGCCTCATATGCTGCGCGGCAGATTTTTTTAGATTTATTACATAACAGACTTAAGCAAACCCCTTTATTTCTGATATATTATCTCTTTTAATACTTCTATGTCTTCAAGATCCGCAGTTTTAAAATATTCTTTTGGAGAAGAAGAAACTGTTTATTATGTACAAGCTTTTAGAAAATCTGAGCTAATAAGCAGACCATCCGAAGCATATATATCAGGTAAAGCCGCATACGTTATTATTCTGAAAACTCTTTGAACTTAGACATATTGGCAGCAACGATCTTCATATTATGGATAAACAACATTATCAGGTTATCCTTGCTCATTCCGTTGTAGCATGGGAATGACGAAATATTTAAAATTTGTCCGTCTGAAGGATCTATATGAAATGATCCTGTTGGTCTGCCAAAATTCATTTTGCAGATTTCGGTACAAACCTGATTGATTTTGAGCGGATTCGCCTTGTATGGAATGAAAAATACAATACTGAAAAGTAAAGGTTTCATGCAGACTTTGAACCAGACTGTTGTAACTTCTCCGGCGATTGATATTTTGAATTCCATTGTTTTGCTCATCTCATTCGAATCTGATGACAAAGTGATGGGTATCTCGTTTTCTTTAAAAAATTCACGTGCAGTATCTATGCCTTCTTTTAAAAATTTTTGCTGAGCTTCATCGAGAGGGATTATGTTGTTTGCACTGTCAAAAAATCTGTAAATAAGTTCATTGCCTGCTTTTTCAACATCGCCTTCTTTAACAGCTTTTTGGATTTCTTCAGCAAGTGAAGCGGGTTTACCGGTATTTAAAGAATCTTCATCCATTTTTGAAATATACATTAAGCATTCCAGTGCCTTCTTCACAAGCTCTTCAGGAGGAGCACTGATACGAAAGAGAGTGAGCTGAAGTACTATACCAAACAGAACCGGCCATTCATCAGGATTTTTGCACCATTTTCCGGTCATATTATCATATATTCCGTTCCAGCATTCAGTTACCTCTTTATAAATATCCTTAGGATCATACTTTCCTGAAATACGGTAATCTGTATTGGAAATATTTTTAATGTTTTCTGCAAGTATTTCACGCATATCAGGTCCGATACCTCCTGAACCTGCCATCTGACGGTCATAATATCCCATCAGCATGTAATATACAGAATACTTGTTTTCGAGAAGATAAAAATTAAGGGCGTCCCCGAAGTAAAACTTTCTTCCGTCATCATATCCTACTATTTCAAATCTTTCTCTGTTGTGCTTTACTGCAAGATGACACGCATGACCTGCCATGCCGGCAGCCAGCAGAAGACGCTCCAGAGGTTTATCCTTTTTGACTTCCGCAAACATTTTACTTATTTGTCCGGCATATTGGGAAAGACGATTGATATCATCTTCTGTAAGCAAGACTTTCTTTTTTTCTTCTGTCCGGTTGAAATTGTTATATAATTCCATTGTGTTTTCCTCATTTCTTTCTGATTATTGATATAAAATATATTTATAGTGAATGTCAGATTATTTTTGACGTTCACTAAAATTACCTTTTGATTCCTTTTTGCGGTATTCTGACGGAGTAAGACCGGTAATTTTTTTAAACTGTCTCATGAAGTGTACATCACTGTCATATCCACAGACAGAGGCGATAGCTGAAACAGTTTTCTGGGTCGATTCGAGCAGCTGACAGGCGAGTCGTACTTTGCTTTCGATAACATCGTTTATACACGTTATTCCGAAGGCTTCACGATAAAGCAGCTGAAAGTACGAACGGCTCAGATTGACCTGCTTACATATAGAATCAACGGTCCATTTTTCACTTGGATTGCTGTGGATGTTTCTTCTTATTTCGAGCAGCTTGTCATAATACGGCAGGCTTTCAGATGAAAAGTCAGTTTTTATTTCGCTTGCAAGAACCATAAACAGTGACGCTGTGTACTGGGAGAGAAGTTCGTTTTTGTGATTTCCGAGCTTATAGTATTCGTTTAGCAGCATATTCATGATATAGTCAGTTTTGCTGCTTGACGAAAGAGGATACATAGTGTTTGTGTTGATATCATGCTGCAGAGTCATGTCGGATTTTTTATCATACCTGAAGATGATCCGGTCATAAATAAGAACCTCTCCGGTAGCGTAGATATTGTAAGAGGTATTGCTGTTTATGATTATAAAGGAGCTTTTGTGTTTTAAAGTATATTCTCCGTTTATCCGGAAAACAGCAGGAGACTTCAGAATATACAGAGTCAGAGTGTCTGAGGCACTTTCGAGAGATGGTCTGTAAAATTCATCCTGTCTGCAGTTGATGCTTATTTCGGTGATATTCATATTGTTTTTCTGCCTTTTTTTGATATGTGTAATGTGTAATGAAATAAATTGATACACTATAATTGTATCATATTTTCTATAATAATGCAAGCTTATTGACGATTATAGTTCTCTAATAAAACATTTTTTAATGCAAAATCAACAATAATTTGTACTGATATATTGTTGGGTTATCAAATTGGAATAAAAGATAATAAGTTAGTATCTATAATATTATAAATCATTGATTTTAAGTTTTAAAACATTTATAATAAAATCAACGGCAGGACAGTAAAGGTTCTTATGATCGGATATCTGCTAAAAATTGATTTTGTAATGTGTAAAAATGATTTATTTAAAAAACGGAGGAATATTAATATGAACAAACAAGCCAGATTCGCAAGCTGTCTTCTTGCAACAGTAATGATGATGTCATCGTTTTCATCGTTTGAAAGCACTGACATTTTAAGCTTGAACGGAAATACTACTGTTGTTATGGCAGCTGAGAGTACGGTAAAGGTTCTCAGTACAGTTGGATTTGCTGAAGGAATGTATGCTACATGGGCACCGGTTTCGGGAGCTTCAGGTTATAATGTATATGTTGATGGTGTGCAGATAGACAACATGCTCATCAGACAGTATAACGGATATATGAGAGCTGATGCCGTAGGGCTTAAGGCAGGAAGTCATGCTATGAAGATCGTTCCGGTAATAAATGGCTCAGAGGATGCTTCAAAGGCTGCACAGACTACAGCAAGTGCATATGCACATGACAGAACAGGATTTGCATTTGTAAACGGTTCAGCTTCAGGTGCATATAACAATGACGGAACGCTCAAATCAGATGCAGTAGTTGTTTATGTTACAGAAGCGACCAAGGATACTGTTTCAGCAAAGCTCAATGCCGGTTCAGGAGTTACCGATGTAAAAGGTATTCAGAATATCGTTACAGCATACAAAAAGGGTGCTGAAAAAAGACCGCTCTGTTTAAGAATTATCGGCAACATCACCGACCCTGCAAATCTTCCTAACGGTGATCTTGTAGTTGATAAGGCAAAAGCCGGCATGACAATAGAAGGTATAGGAAACGATGCTGTTTTCAATGGTTTTGGTCTTGTACTTAAAAACAGCTCAAACGTTGAAGTAAGAAATATCGGCTTTATGAACTGCAACAGTTCTGAAGGTGATGACTGCGGACTTCAGCAGAGCAATGACCATATCTGGGTTCATAACTGTGACTTTTTCTATGGTGACGCAGGCTCTGATGCTGACCAGGCTAAGGGCGACGGTGCACTTGATACAAAAACTTCTACATATATAACACATTCATACAATCACTTCTGGGATTGCGGAAAGTGTAATCTTCAGGGTATGAAGAACGAAACAACAGAAAACTATATAACATATCATCATAACTGGTATGATCACTCTGATTCACGTCATCCGAGAATCAGAACATGTTCTGTTCATATCTATAACAACTACTTTGACGGAAATGCAAAATACGGCGTAGGCGTTACACTTGGTGCTTCAGCGTTTGTTGAAGGAAACTACTTCAGAAACTGTCCTAATCCTATGATGAGCTCCAAGCAGGGAACAGACGCTATGGGAAAAGGTACTTTCTCAGGTGAAAACGGCGGCGTTATAAAAGCATTCGGCAATATAATAATCGATGCCAAGAGCTATATAAAGCACTCAGAAAACAACACAAGCTTTGATGCTTACGAGGTTTCAAGCGCAACTGAAAAGGTTCCTGCAAGTGTAAAAGCCCTCAGCGGAGGTACAATATACAATAACTTTGACACATCAAGTGTTATGTATAGCTATAAGGCAGATGCAGCAAAGGATGTTCCGGCTGTTGTAACAGCAAAGGCAGGCCGTGTTGATGGCGGTGACTTCAAATGGACATTCAATAATTCTGTTGACGATGCAAGCGCTGATGTAAACAAGGAGCTCAAGTCTGCTCTTGTAAACTACAAGTCATCAATAGTAGCTATAGGAAGCGGATTCAAGGCTGATCAGGGAACAGTAACTCCTCCGCCTTCAAATCCTACAACAACTGCTTCAACTCAGGCAACAAACCCGCCTGCAACAAATCCATCTGTTCCTTCAGCCGGCGGAAATGCACATAATTTTACAGAGAGCGGTTTATCAAGCAGCTTCTTCAGCATAAGCGGTAATCTCTCAACATCCAAGGGAACTGTAAACTATGGCGGAAAGACTCTTACACAGTGTCTCAAGATGGAAAGCGCTACAAACATCGCGTTTAATGCATCTTCAGGCGGCAGTCTTACACTTGTATTCAATCAGCCAGGCGTAGCTGTAAAGGTTGACGGAACAAAGTACACAGCTGATTCTAACGGCATAGTAAACGTAAATCTTTCAGCAGGCGCACATACAGTAACTAAAGCAGATGTAGCAAATCTTTTCTATATGTCATACTCAGGTTCCGGTTCATCGACTCCTTCAGTGACATCAGCTCCGAGCGTAACACAGGCACCTCAGTCTTCAGGTACCGCAGCTTCAACAAGTGCTTCTTCAGCTCCTGTATCTTCTCCTGATGATGCGATCCCGTCAGATGTAAAGGTTGTGAGCGCAGGCGGCTGGAACGAAATGATGTATCTTGAACTTTCAGGAGTAAGCGAATCAAGTGTAACAGGCGTTTCATACAGCGGTCCTACAAGCGGATCATTCTCAGCTGAAGAGCTCGAATATCTTGTCAGAACAGTGAACGGACATCTTCGTGTTGATGTTACAGGACTTAAGCCCGGCAGTTATTCACTTACACTTACTACAAAGAGCGGCAAGATAACAAAGAGCAGTATTGCAGTAGGCAAACAGGATCGTTCGGGATATGCACACTTTAATTATTCAGACGGTGTCGGTGCATACAACAATGACGGAACACTCAAGGCAAATGCTAAGGTTATTTACGTTACAGATCAGAACAAGAATACAGTATCAGTAACTTCAAAGGACGGTACTACAGTAAAGGGCATAGGACATATTCTTAATTCTGTAGGTAAGGATGCCGGAAACGGTTTAACAGCTAACGGCGGTAAAGCAAACAACAACAGCAATATCATAGAGAAGCTTGCAAAAGACGGAACACCTCTTGTTGTCAGAATAATAGGAAACGTAACAGCACCTGATGGTCTGACTGCATATGACTCACTTGATTTTGGCGGTTCAGTTGGTGATAACGGATATATGGCAAGACTTCAGTCCGGTAAGGATGTAACAATAGAGGGTATCGGTACAGATGCTTGTATGAACGGCTGGGGAGTACACTTCGTTGCACAGTCATCAAACCCGACTCTTGGAAAGAGTTTTGAAGTAAGAAACATAGCTTTCAGAAATGTACCTGAAGACTGTATAGGTATGGAAGGTGTTCAGTCAGGCTCAAGCCTCAGCGCACCTGTTGAAAGATGCTGGATACATAACTGTGAGTTCTATGCTCCTAAGATTGCTAACCCTGCAGAATCAGACAAGGATGGCGGCGATGGCGCATGTGACTTCAAGCGTGGTATGTACTTTACAAACAGCTACTGCTACTACGAAGGCTATCACAAAACAAATCTTGTAGGTGCTTCTGACAGCAATATGCAGTATCACCTCACATATCATCATAACTACTGGAAGAACTGTGAATCAAGAGGACCTCTTGCTCGTCAGGCTAATATACATATGTACAACAACGTGTTTGAAGGCCAGACAAGTTACTGTATGAACCCAAGAGCAAATGCGTATATATTCTCCGAATACAATGTATTTGACAGCTGTAAGGATCCTATGGAGATCAAGAGCGGCGGAATAAAGAGCTACAAGGATGTATTTATAAACTGCAAGGGTGCTCAGGACGGTACTATAGTAAACAGCAAGAGCGATAAGGTAGCATCAGGATGTAAGTATGAAAACTTTGATACTGACTCATCAGTTTCATATATTCCTTCAAACGGATATGTTCTCAGCACTGATACATCATCACTTAAGTCACTGCTTTCAGCTCAGTCAGGCGTTATGAAGAATTCAAGCGGATCTTCTTCAGGCGGTCTTGATATCGAGCCTGTAGTAACAACTGTTACAACAACTCCTGCGCCTGTAACTACAACTTCTCAGACAACAGCAGGCTCTGTAGTTTCGCAGCAGACACGCGGTGATATAGACGCCAGCGGCGTTGTAGACCTTTCAGATCTTTCATCACTCGCAGTTTATCTCCTTGAACACAAAGGGCTTACTGATGAGCAGCTCAGATCTGCAGATACAACAGGCGATGGAAATATAAACCTTTCAGACCTTGCACGCTTAAGACAGTTTATCTCTAAAAAAATAGATTCTCTTTAATTCTCAAAAACGGCTTTCAAATAAATTATAGTGAAAGTCAAGAATAATTTGACTTTCACTATAATTAATATATTTTTATTGCCTTGCACATCTGCTGACTACGAAAGCTGTGTGCATATCGGCTAATAGCAAACGTCCATTTCATTTGTCATTTACTATATAATAATACAAAAAAATAAAATACCTGAAAAATGAGGGCAGAGTCATACGGCTTCTGTCCTCTTTTTTTATAAAAATTACGCAAGGGTATTGATAAAAGCTGCTTTTTAATGATATAATTTTATAGGACAAAAAACCGGGAAGAGGTGATAAAAATTGATACAACATCCTATAGCTCCTGTGTATGATAAAAACTCAAAAATACTGATACTCGGAAGCTTTCCTTCGGTAAAATCAAGAGAACAGGGTTTTTTCTACGGTCATCCTCAGAACCGCTTCTGGAGGGTTATAGCCGGACTTAAAAATACCGGCGTTCCGGAAACTGTTGATGAAAAGAGAGATTTTCTTCTTCGCAGTAAAATTGCCGTATGGGATGTTATAAAATCCTGTGATATTGAGGGGTCGTCTGACAGCAGTATAAAAAATGTTGTTCCGAATGATTTGAAAGATATACTTGAGTGTGCAGATATCAGTCTCATATGTGTGAATGGAAAAAAAGCGGAACAGTTATATAAAAAGCATATTTTTCCTTTGATAAAAAGAAAAGCTGTATATCTGCCTTCTACAAGCCCTGCAAACGCTGCGTGGAGCGTAGATAAGCTTATAAACGAATGGCGGAGAATCATATATGAATCCGGTTTTACAGATTAAAAATTATTATTGCAAACGAAAAAATACTTCGTTCACTATTAGCCGATATGCACGGGGTGACCGTAGGGAAAGTATGTGCAAGGCAATATTGATAAATTAATTTTAGTGAAAGGCAAATTTATTTTGACATTCACGCTATACTGGAGGTTATACTATGACTTTTGTAATTATTCTGTTTGCTTTATCTGTTATCGGTGCGATAATAGGATTTGTTTTCAGAAAAACTCTTGGTGCGGTATTAAAACTTGTGCCCCTGGTACTTATTATAGCTTTGATAATATGTCTGGCAAAGGGGATTCCTGTGTTTATGAAGGTTAAGGAATACAAGGAGCTGGCTGAGACGAATATAACAGAGCTTAAAAAAGATGCAGAAAAGTATGCTGAGTACGTAGAAAAGGCTAAGGAGATAAATGCCTGGGTAGAGGAGTACAAGGTAAAGATAGAGGAGCATCCGGCGATGGCCTTCTGCAAGGATGAGATAGAAAAGTTTGAAGCGCTAAGGCTGAAGTAAAAAACTTTATAATACTCAAAAAAAAGAAATCACTCTCAGTATGAACTGAAAGTGATTTCTTTTTTTTGAGTATTAACAAAAGGCGCCACCCGGATTTGAACCGGGGATCAAGGTGTTGCAGACCATTGCCTTACCACTTGGCTATAGCGCCGTATAAGAGCGGATTACGAGGCTCGAACTCGCTACCTCCACCTTGGCAAGGTGGCGCTCTACCAGATGAGCTAAATCCGCATATGAACGACCTGAATGGGACTCGAACCCACGACCTCCGCCGTGACAGGGCGGCGTTCTAACCAACTGAACTACCAGGCCAAAAATAAATGGGAACAATAGGGCTCGAACCTATGACCCTCTGCTTGTAAGGCAGATGCTCTCCCAGCTGAGCTATGCTCCCATATATTTTATAAACTATAAAAGTTTAAGAGGCGCCACCCGGATTTGAACCGGGGATCAAGGTGTTGCAGACCATTGCCTTACCACTTGGCTATGGCGCCGTATAAGAGCGGATTACGAGGCTCGAACTCGCTACCTCCACCTT
>SVNR01000090.1 GCA_015066815.1 Ruminococcus sp. | reverse complement strand
AAAAAGTATTTTTGAAAATATTTTTATTTGCAATTTATGGGATTTTTCGCTTTCCATAGTACACTCATAGTACGTCCATAGTACGAGTATAGTACGAACAGTGCCGCAAAGTACGGTATTTCCTCAATAAGTTAATATGCGGATTTAGCCATTGGATATTTTATTTTAAAATGTCCAATGGCTTTTTTTGTTTATATAAACTTTGCAAGGAGGATATACAAGTGAATACAACACAGAACAGTATAGCAGCCATTATAGAAATAATGAGCAGAGATATGATATATATACCAAAGGTAGTGATGAAGCGTGAAGATGTATATGAGGAAAAGCACTTGTATTCATCATAATTGACAGGTGTTTTGTCCACGCTGAAATTACGGATAATATCCCATCGGAAATCTTTGCTTCTCTCGTTAAACACAATTCTGTTCAGAATCCTATCATCAATATCCGTATTGGTGCAAAGGTACTGCACTCTGTCATTTTCCGCAAACTGTGACAGTGCAAATCTTGATTTTCCACTCATCGCACTTCCTGTTACAAAAATCATCTTGCCCTTATCCATTGGTCTAATGCTCCTTTACAATAAAATTTATTTATGATAACACCTGCGTCATTGCTCTTTCACGCACTCTTATTTCTTCATAAATTCTTTTCTGCCGAGGTAATGACGTGTGGTGATTACACAAAAAAAGAGGTAAAAATACATATCTGTATTTTTAGCCCCGTTAGCTGTTCTGTACCGCCGCTTCGGTACAGCATATATTAAATTGTATTTTAGTTATCTGTTTTGTCTGACTTTTCAGCACGTCCGATTATTTTAGGCTTCTGCTCAATAATAACAATCTCATTCTTTTTTGATTTGATTATTACATCGCAGCCTTTTTCAAGAGATTTCTCAATTATTCTTACTTCCCTTGTTGTAATCATTGTTATCAGCTCCTTAATTATCACCAAATTGTATATCACAACCGATAAAGTTTCTATTTATACTATTGCAGGCATCAAATACAGAATACCCACCTGAAGCAGGATCACAAACATAGTCCCCTTCTTCTGTTGTAGCAAGAATAAGTTGCTTCTGAAGCTCTGTCGGTTTGGAATGAGGGTGTTTTTTTATAACCTTTTCATCCCACACATCAGGTATATTATGCAGTTTCCAAGTTGCTTTTGCCAGTATCGGCTCTTTCTGAATAACAACAAGATATTCTGCCTTACGTCGTGTGCGGTATCCCATACCTATTTTGCCTTTATTCCAGGTAATAACATCAACTATTTTCATTTTTGGCGTATTTTCAAGCCAAAGCTTAATACCTTCTGCAATATGAAATTTATCTACCCATAAAAACAGGTATCCGCTGTCTGCAATTACCCTTTCGATTTCTGCAATAAATATCTGTATCTCCATTTCTGTCATCTGCACAAGAGAACTCCGAGCCTTACAACGTTTTTCCCCTTCATTACCGTATGAAAGTTTATCCAGTATTCCTCTGTATTGCGGATCAAAAAACACAGCTTTAAGACTGCTATTCCTTATCTGACGAAGAAGCTCAATGCCATCACAGATATTTCTATGGTTTTCCTTTACTGTGGCATTTTCTTTAAGTATCATCATTTTACCCTCCGCTATATTTATGCTGCATATACACCAACAAAATCTTTCAGCCTGTCGCATATCTCGTCAGGAATATCTTCCATCAGGTCAGGCGGTGGAATAATAATCTCGTTATTGCTTGTTACATAGCCGATTTCAAGAGTTTCTGTTTCTACATATTCATCATCGTAAAATTCGGAAAACTCAATAATTTCCGTTTCTTCCCGGATGAAGGTACGATAATGCAGACATCGTATAATAATGATGTGATGATATTTGCGTACTCAAAGGGTGTGTATAAGGAAATAAGTTATAAGGAGTTCATTTCCAATATTGTCGATATTGGAAGGATACACGAGCTTTCACAGCTGTTCAGCAACAAACACCTGATACGTCTGACGAGTGAAAATGATGTAGAAATAATTGTTGCAAACATAAGGAACTGCAGCTTGAACTGAACATTCGTGAGCTTGGCGAACAATGGGCGTTGGATTATGATATATACGATTGCACAGCTGAGGATTACACTCATTTGGGCGGTTACTACGAAAGTGATATACCTACATATGAGGAGTTTATCGCCAACGTTGAAGCAGAAGCCAAAAGACAGCTTGAAGAAGCTCCAAAACAGCAGTTTGTGTTTATGGTTGAACAGTACGGCGAAACAGCGTTTTTCCGTAATGATGAAATGACAGTTGAACGTCTGAAAAGAGAATGTGTATCAGCTGAAAAGCCATTTCTGTACTGCATTGAACACGGCAGCAGAATAAGCGGTATAACTTTTGCTGAAATCTCACAGTCAGATAACGGACTTGCAGTTGAGGTAAATGTTGATAATCAGGAAATGAGAGTGTATAACAATGATATTGCCGAATCATATTCTTTTGATGAGATTCGGAAGGAAAACAGACTTGATGAAGCAAAGGGGTATATTGATGATTTCCTCGAAAAAGAGTATGGGACAGAACCCTCTGATGATACCTACAAGGATATGTACAATGTTCCTCTGGGATATACTACTCTTGGTGAAGATAACAAGTATGATTTCAGCGTTACAGCAGACCTTATTGACTTTTCTGTAAGTTATACTCTTAATGACAAGGTTATAAAGACAGAAAATTATGACAGCCTTGAAGATATGACCGAGAATGTGTTATCCTGCCTGAATTTTGATGATTTTGTTGCAGTTGGTAGTGATGTTGTTGAAGAATATGAAGCCAAGAATGCTGAAAATCTTGTTAAAGCAAAGAAATATATTGATGATTATATTGAAAAAGAGAAAAAGTATGGTACTGTACATTTCGATGATACCTATAAGGATATGCACAAAGTTTCTCTTGGATACACCTCTTTTACTATTGGCGACAATAACGAGTATGATTTCAGCGTTACAGCAGACCTTATTGACTTTTCTGTAACTTATACTATTAAAGGTGAAGCTATAAAGACTAATGGTAAGATTGTCCAAACGGAAAACTACGACAGTCTTGAAGATATGACAGAAAAATTGTTAACCTATATGAACTTTAATAATTTTTTTGCACTTGG
>SVNR01000044.1 GCA_015066815.1 Ruminococcus sp. | reverse complement strand
CGTGTAGCTCACGGCTGCGGAATCGAAAGAGTATTCCCGCTTCACGCACCTGTTGTTGACAAGGTTGAAGTTGTCAGAAAGGGTAAAGTACGCAGAGCTAAGCTCTACTACCTCCGCAACAGAGTTGGTAAGGCAGCTAAGGTTAAAGAAGCAGTTAGATAATTCTGAAGGCTGCATTTATCTATCGATAGTTAAAAGGGACGCTTCAGTCCCTTTTTTGCTATTAAGGAAATCACCGACCGCAAGGTTTGAAGTTTCTTAATCCAGAGCCGTTTGGCTGAAAAAACGGAGATGACAAGTATGAAAACAGAAAAAAAAGAAGAACAGTCAGAAACATCGCTTTTTGAAGACATGGCAGATATTATTGAAACGGTGATTCTTTCGCTGTTTATTGTAATGCTTGTTTTTACTTACATATTAAGAATATCTGTAGTAATCGGACCGTCAATGGAGCCTACTCTTACGGAGGGCGACAGATTGATAGTCCTGCCGCTGTGCTATACTCCGGAGCAGAACGATGTAGTGGTTATTGACAGTACAAAACTCGAAAAGCCGATAGTAAAAAGAATAGTTGCCCTTGAAGGACAGTCTGTGGATATTGATTTTGAAAAAGGAATCGTTTCTGTTGACGGAAAGGAGCTTGACGAGCAGCTCTATGTACCGGGGGAAAACGGAGAATCTCCTGAGCTTGAAGCGCATCATTTTGTAAACTCTCTTACCACTATCGATATGGGGGCTTTTGATTCATATCCCGTTACAGTTCCTGAAAACTGTGTTTTTGTTCTGGGTGATAATCGTAATAGATCCAAAGACAGCAAGCATGCTGAGCTTGGGTTTGTTCCTGAGGAAGAGATAATGGGAAAAGCAATTATGATAGCTTATCCTTTTTCAAGATTCACAAAACTGGATTGAGAAAAAATATAATAAAAAGCTGGTGTGACAATGAATAATAATCCGGAAGACGTAAAAAATACAGAAAATACAGAGCCTGCAGAGAATACTGTAGAGAATACTGCAGAAACTTCTGACGTGACAGAGGCTGACGATAAAGCAACAGAAGCGTCAGAAAACAAAACTCCGAAATTAACATCAAAGGATATTTTAAACGAGGTCTGCGATGTAGTTGAGACGGTATGTATTTTTATGCTCGTTTTTCTGCTTATGAGAGCATTTATTTTTGATAAAGCTCTGGTTGACGGAGGCTCCATGCTTCCGAATCTTAATCATGACGACAAGATCGTTTACAGTAAGGTCTATATTCCTGAGAACGGTGATATAGTTATCGCAAACAACGAAAGACTCGGACGTATAGTAAAAAGAGTAATTGCTGTCGGCGGACAGGAGCTTGATATCAGAAACGGAGAAGTCTATGTTGACGGACAGAAGCTCAGTGAGCAGATATACCGTGAGGGCGATGAGCTTGACGCGGAGTATTTTGTAAACTCTGAAACAGAGCCGAAAATATACAATACTGCCATAGAGTATCCGGTAACTATTCCTGAAGGATATGTTTTCCTTATGGGAGATAACCGTAATATTTCGGAGGACAGCCGTGGAACGACAGTAGGCTTTGTAAGTGAAGATGACCTTGTCGGAGAAGTGATATTCAGATATTCACCGTTTTCCGATTTCAGATTTTTCTGATAAAACCTAAAAAATTACACACAGGAAGATATATATGTTGGAAACAGAAATAAAATCAATACAGTGGTTTCCGGGACATATGGCAAAGACAAGAAGAAGTATAAAAGAAAACCTTTCTCTTGTTGACGCTGTTGTCGAAATAATCGACGCCCGTATACCCCTGAGCAGTCAGAATCCCGAAATGGGCCGCATGACTGCAGGCAAGCCGAGACTGCTTGTTCTCAACAAGCGTGATATGGCAGATAACAACGTAACTGACAGATGGATATCCTACTTCAGAAGCCGCGGAATAATAGCTGTTTCGATGGACTGCAAGTCCGGAAAAGGAATGAAGAACTTCTATACAGCTCTCGAACAGCAGCTTCTGAAGGAGCTTATCGAGACAAGACGTGCAAAGGGAATGGTCGGAACACCAACACGAGTTATGGTGGTCGGTATTCCTAATGTAGGAAAATCCTCTTTTATAAACCGTATGTCGGGAAGTAAAAAAGCAAAGGTTGAGGATCGCCCCGGTGTTACCCGTACCAAACAATGGGTAAAGCTCGGCGATAAGCTCGAAATGCTCGATATGCCCGGTGTTCTCTGGCCGAAGTTTGACGATCAGGCTGCGGCACAGAGACTGGCGTTTACAGGAGCTATCAAGGATGACATACTTGATATAGAGACTCTTGCTTCACTCCTTCTTGCGTATCTTGCTGAAAACTATCCGCTTTACCTTAAGGAACGATATAAGATGGAGGTTTCAGATGTTCCGCCGGGAGATCTTCTTTCGCTGCTTGGCAGAAAAAGGGGTATGCTCATATCGGGCGGAGAGGTCAACACAGAAAGAGCTGCTATAATGCTTCTTGACGAATTCAGAGCCGGAAAGATAGGAAACATATCACTTGAGTTTCCGGAAAAAAACTGAGGTAGCGACATGGCAGAAAAAAAAGATCTTAACGACTTGTATGATTATGATGACGCAATAAGAAACGAAATATCACCGGCACTGCTCTGCGGTACGGATGAAGCCGGCAGAGGACCTCTTGCCGGAGATGTTTTTGCAGCTGCCGTAATCCTTAAGAAGGATGTCAGGATAGAGGGAATAAACGACAGCAAGAAGCTTACTGAGAAAAAACGCAGTAAGCTCTATGACGAAATAATCGAAAAGGCAGATGCATACTGTATAGCGAGAGCATCAGTGGATGAGATAGAGGATATAAACATACTTAACGCCGCTATGCTTGCTATGCGCAGAGCTGTTGAAGGACTCGGGATCAAGCCGACTCTTGTCATAGCAGACGGAAACAAGTGCCCCGATATACCGGATATCAAAGTGCGCTGTGTCATAAAGGGCGACGCCGTATCCGCAAGTATAGCGGCAGCTTCCGTGCTTGCAAAGGTTGCCAGAGACAGATACATGGAGGAACTGGACAAGCAGTATCCTCAGTATTGTTTTGCCAAGCACAAGGGCTACGGAACGAAGCTGCACTATCAGATGATAGACGAGCATGGTCCGTCTCCGGTTCATCGTATGAGCTTTCTGAAAAAGTACTATGACAAAAAAGGATCTGGGGAATAGGGGCGAGGACGCTGTATGCAGATATATCCAAAAATACGGCTACAGCATACTTGAGAGAAACTTTAACTGTCCTAACGGTGAAATAGACATAATTGCTGAAAACAGTGATACCATAGCTTTTATCGAGGTAAAATCCCGTAAGGAGCAAAGCATGGTTTCCGGAGCTGAAGCAGTAAATCATGTCAAAAAGCTAAGAATAATAAAAACAGCTGCATGGTACAGTTATGCAAAACCGCTGACAAAACAGCCAAGGTTTGATATAGCAGAGGTTATTCTGAAAAACAATATTCCGTCAGCGATAAGGTACTACAAAAGCGCCTTTGATATGACAGGCTGCGGAATTATGCTTTCATTCAAATAATCCGGAAATTCCTGTTGCTGCAGAGCAGGGATTTCCGGTATAAAAAACATCTTATCTGCGGAGAAACGGAGTGTAATTTTATGTTTTATAAAAGTACAAGAAACAGTAATCTGAAGGTTGACAGTGCTCAGGCAATCTCACAGGGTATTTCCGAAGACGGCGGTCTTTTTGTTCCCGAATCCATACCTTCGCTGACTCTTGATGAAGTAAAGTATATGTCCGAGCTCAGCTATTCCTGCAGAGCAGCATATGTATTCAAGAAATTTCTTACAGACTTTACGGACGCAGAGATACAGTATTGTACTGATAATGCATATAACACGAAAAACTTTGAAACCGAAAATATTGCTGAGATAGCTCATCTTTTTGACGGAACATATATGCTTGAGCTGTGGCACGGCCCTACCTGTGCGTTCAAGGATATGGCGCTCCAGATACTCCCGTATTTTCTCACAACATCAGCAAAGAAGCTTAACATAGACAAGAAGATAGTTATTCTTGTTGCAACATCAGGCGACACAGGAAAGGCTGCTCTTGAGGGCTTCAGAGATGTTGAGGGTACACAGATCATGGTATTCTATCCTGAGAACGGCGTAAGCTCAATGCAGAAGCGTCAGATGACAACTCAGGAAGGTGAAAACGTAAGCGTATGCGCAATAAAGGGTAACTTTGATGATTGCCAGAGCGGAGTAAAGAAAATCTTTACTGATGATGAAGTAAAGAAGGTTCTTGAAGACAACAAGCTTATGTTCTCAAGCGCGAACTCTATCAACTGGGGACGTCTTGTTCCACAGGTGGTATATTATATTTCTGCTTATGCGTCACTTGTTTCTGATGGTCAGATATCACTCGGCGACAAGCTTAACGTAGTTGTTCCTACAGGAAACTTCGGAAACATTCTTGCTGCATACTATGCAAAGAAAATGGGACTTCCTCTCGGAAAGCTCATATGCGCATCAAACATCAACAACGTTCTTACTGACTTCATAAACACAGGTGTCTATGACAGAAACAGAAAGTTCTATGCAACATCTTCACCATCAATGGATATCCTCATCTCAAGCAACCTCGAAAGACTTCTCTATATGCTTACAGGCGACAACGATGCCAAGATAAGAGAGTGGTTCGGAGCACTTGCAAGTGAGGGAAGATACGAAGTAACAGATGATATCAAGGCAAAGATATCCGAAGAGTTCTACGCAGGCTTCTGTGATGATGAGGATACAAAGAAAACAATAAGCAGCATATACGAAAAATATTCCTATGTATGTGATACGCACACAGCTGTTGCAGTTAAGGTTTATGAGGATTATCGTAAGGCTACCGGCGATACCACGAGAACTCTTATCGCTTCTACTGCAAGTCCTTACAAATTCAGTTCAAGCGTACTTGAAGCTATATGTCCATGCTTTAGTGCTGATGATGAGTATGCACTTGTTGACAAAATAAACGAGCTTTCCGGAATAACTATTCCTGAATCACTTGCGGGACTTAAGAACAAGCCTGTACGCTTCAGCGGTTCGATAGACAAGGAAAGTATGTCAGATTATGTCATGGAACAGCTTGACGTAAAATAATTTATTAAAACATACGGGGGATAGTTTGTATGGCGCTTTTTGCGATCGGCGATCTTCATCTGGCTTTGAGTGATACATACAAGCCTATGGATATTTTCAACGGCTGGGAAGGATACACCGAAAAGCTTGAAAAAAACTGGAGAAACACTGTAGGAGCTGATGATACGGTTGTGCTTGCGGGAGATATTTCGTGGGCAATGAAGCTCCGGGATTCATATGAAGATTTTAAGTTTATAAACGATCTCCCCGGAAAAAAGATAATCCTGAAGGGAAATCACGATTACTGGTGGGCAACGAGGGCGAAGATGGAACGTTTTTTTGATGAAAACGGTTTTGATACCCTCAATATCCTGTTCAACAACTGTTACCGTTATGAAAACTATGGTATATGCGGAACAAGAGGCTGGGTAAATATCGGTGATGATACAGAGGATGAAAAGGTCATAGGACGTGAAGTACAGAGGCTTGAGGTGTCAATAAAAGAAGCACTGAGAGACGGACTTGAACCAATAGTGTTCATGCATTATCCTCCGGTGTATGGCTGCACCTGCAACTATGATATTCTTGATGTTCTCTATCGTTATGATATAAAAAAATGCTTTTATGGTCATATTCACGGCTACAGCCAGAAAAATGCCGTAACAGGAGTGCATGACGGAGTAGAATATACAATGATTTCTAGTGATTTTCTAAAATTTATGCCATACAAAATACTCTGATTTTGTATGAAATATAGAACAATTCAGTCGCATATAGCAATATCATTTTTAGTATGATATAATGAAATAGATCTTGTTTAAAAAAAAATGGAGGACGTTTAAAATGAGTTTAAAATCATCAGAAAATACAGCAGTAAATACACACGAGTTAATACTCGAAATAAGCGCAGAGGATTTCAACAAGGCTATCGTTAATGCGTATAAAAAAGAGAAGAATCAGATCCAGATCAAGGGCTTCAGAAAAGGAAAAGCTCCTATGTCTATCATAGAGAAGTACTACGGCGAAGAAGTTTTCTTTGATTCTGCAATAAACGATCTTCTCCCGGCAGAGATCACAGCAGCTATCGAGGAAACAAAGCTTGAAATAGTTGACAGACCACAGGTTGAGATAGTTTCTGCATCAAAGGCTGACGGTGTTGTACTTAAGGCTATATGCACAACAAAGCCTGAAGTAAACGTTCCTGAGTACAAGGGACTCAAGGCACCTAAGGTTGTTGACGAAATCACAGACGAGCTTGTAAACGAGCAGGTTGAAGCAGCAAGAAAGAGACAGGCAAGAATAGTTACTGTTGAAGACAGAGCTGCTCAGATGGATGATGAAGTAATAATCGATTTTGAAGGCTTCAAGGACGGAGTTGCTTTTGATGGCGGCAAGGGCGAGGACTTCCCTCTTACACTCGGCAGCCACCAGTTCATTCCTGGCTTTGAAGAGCAGATTGTTGATCATAAGACAGGCGAGGAGTTTGAGATAGAAGTAACATTCCCTGAAGACTACCAGATGAAGGAGCTTGCAGGTCAGAAGACTACTTTCAAGATCAGCCTCAAGGAAATCAAGACACAGGAGCTCCCTGAGCTTGATGACGAATTCATAAAGGATATCTCAGAGTTTGAGACAGTTGATGAGTACAAGGCTGATGCTAAGAAGAAGCTTGAAGAAGCAGCTCAGCAGAAGGCTGACGCACAGTTCGAGAACTATCTCTACGAGAAGATCATAGACAGCCTTGAAGGTGAGATTCCTCAGTGCATGTTCGACCAGAAGGTAGACAGAGAAGTTTCCGAGTTTGAAGCACGTCTTGCACAGAACCAGATGTCACTTGATCTTTACTTCCAGTACACAGGTATGGATATCGAGGATCTTAAGGCAACATACAAGGACAGAGCAGAGAAGGAAGTTAAGCTCAGACTCGCTCTTGAGAGCATTGTTGCAAAGGAAAACATCGAGGTTGAAGAATCAGAAGTTGAAGAGGGTCTTGCAAAGCTTGCTGAAAACAACAACATCAGCGTTGAGGATGTTAAGCGCTTCATCAGCATAGAAGATTACAGAATGGACCTCAGAGTAAGCAAGGCTGCTGATCTTATCAAGGACAGCGCAGTTGTAGACAACTCACTTGCAGAAGCTAAGAAAGAAGAGTCCGCTGCAGAATAATCAACATAAGCATTTCATTACTCCTGCTGCCGACTTTGTGTCAGCGGCAGGAGAATGTTTGCATATTGAGGAAATACAAAATATCTGAAAATATTTCCTCGCAAAAAAATATACCAAAAGCAAAACGAAAGGAAGATGGAATTAAATGAGTTTTGTACCTTACGTTGTTGAACAAACGAGCAGAGGAGAACGTTCATACGATATTTTTTCAAGACTGCTCAATGACCGTATCATAATGCTTTCAGAAGAAGTTAACGATACAACTGCAAGTCTTGTAGTTGCACAGCTTCTTTATCTCGAAAGCCAGGATCCGGAGAAGGATATCAGCCTTTATATCAATAGTCCCGGAGGCTCTATAACAGCCGGCATGGCTATAGTTGATACCATGAACTATATCAAGTGTGATGTATCCACAATATGCGTGGGTATGGCGGCTTCTATGGGTGCGTTTATACTTTCATGCGGAGCTAAGGGAAAGAGATATGCACTTCCGAACAGCGAGGTAATGATCCATCAGCCTCTTGGCGGTCTGAGCGGACATGTTCAGGCTACAGATATGAAGATCCACACAGACAGAATCATAAACATGAAAAAGAAACTCAATGAGATGCTTGCCGAAAATACCGGACAGCCGCTCGAAACTATCGAAAAGGATACAGAACGCGATAACTTTATGTCAGCTGCCGAGGCATGCGAATATGGTCTGATCGATAAGGTAGTTGAAAAAAGATAAGGTTGGTGCTTTATGGTAGATAACGGGTTCAAAACATGTAATTTCTGCGGTAAAGGAGAAAACCGTGTGCAGAGCATGTTTTCGTCAGGCGAAACAAATATCTGCGACGAGTGTGTAATTTACTGCTATGATATTATAGCGGGACCTGCCGAAAAAGAGAAGGAAAAGCCGAAACAGAAGTCTTCAAAAAAAGGCAGTGATTTTTCCGTAAAGCTTAAAAAGCCTATGGAAATAAAAAAAGTTCTCGACCAGTATGTTATTGGTCAGGATTCAGCAAAGATTGCTCTTTCTGTTTCTGTATATAACCATTACAAGAGACTTCTCAGCAATGATACAGGCGATGATGTTGAGATACAGAAAAGTAACGTTCTGCTTCTCGGACCTACAGGTGTAGGAAAGACACTTCTTGCCCAGACTCTTGCAAAGACTCTTGATGTTCCTTTTGCAATTGCTGACGCTACAACCATCACTGAAGCAGGTTATGTTGGTGATGACGTTGAAAACGTACTTCTCAGACTTATACAGGCTGCAAACTTTGACATAAAGGCAGCAGAGCGTGGAATAATCTATATTGACGAAATAGACAAGATAGCAAGAAAATCCGAAAACACCTCTATCACAAGAGATGTAAGCGGTGAAGGTGTTCAGCAGGCACTTCTCAAGATTATTGAAGGTACGGTTTCAAACGTTCCTCCGCAGGGTGGAAGAAAGCATCCTAATCAGGAGTTTATACACATCGACACAAGAAACATTCTGTTTATCTGCGGTGGTGCATTTGATGGCCTCGAACAGGCAATAATAAAAAGAACAAAGCATAAATCCATCGGCTTTGGTTCAGATGTTGTCTCAAACAAAGACGATATGAAAAACATATTCAAAAAAGTTATACCGCAGGATCTTGTAAAGTACGGTATCGTACCGGAGCTTGTCGGAAGACTTCCGCTTATAACAGTTCTTGATGAGCTTGATGAACAGGCTCTCGTAAAAATCCTTACAGAGCCCAAGAACGCTCTTGTAAAGCAGTATGAAAAGCTTTTTGATTATGATAATATTGAGTTTGAAATAGAACAGGACGCACTTCTCGAAATAGCTAAAAAGGCTATTGCGCAGAAGACGGGTGCAAGAGGACTAAGAGCTATAGTAGAAGGTATACTTATGGAAACCATGTACGAAGCTCCGTCCGGTGATGTTGTCAAGGTTAAGGTAACCAGAGACTGCGTAGTCAATGGAACAGCACCGGTTCTCAAGCATGAAACAAGCAAACTGAAAAAAGCTATTAAAAAATAATAAAACAATTCCCTCTTAGGTATTCTCAAGAGGGAATTGTTTTTCACTTGAAAAAAAAAGAGAAATGTATTATAATAATATTATTATTGCCCTGCACATACGCCGACTATGAAAGCTTAGTGCAGATAGGCCGATAACAAACTACAAATAAATACCAGATTTGTCGTTTACTATATATCATTAAGAAGGTGGATTATATAAAAGCTGAATATTTAGACTACGAGATTTACCCGGTTATTCCTATGAGGGGAGTAGTTGCATTTCCTAAGATGGTTGTCCACTTTGATGTGACCAGAGAAAAATCAATAAACGCAATAAAAGAAGCTTTGAAAAACGACAGAAAAGTTTTTGTCGTTACCCAGAAGGATGTTTTTTCAGAAGACATAAAAAAAGAAGACCTGTACAAGACAGGAGTTGTTGCTGAGATAAGACAAGTCCTCAGGACTCCGGATGGCATGCTCAGAGTTCTTGTCGAGGGTATAAAAAAAGCAAAGCTTGTTGAGCTTGATGAATCAGACAGCGAACAGAAGTATTATGAAGCCGCTGTAAAGGAAGTCAACAATAACACCCGTACAAAAGTAACAGACGTTGAGATAGAGGCTCTTACAAGAACAGTAAAGGAAGCCTTTGAAAACTATGCAGAGCTGCTCCCTCGCATGCCCTCGGAGCTTGTAGCTTCTGTTTTATGTCAGGATGATCCGGAGGAGATTTTTGAAAACATAGTGTTCAACGCAAGCTTCCAGTATGCTGATAAGCAGGAGCTTCTTGAGCAGAATAACATTGCTATGAGACTTACAGTGCTCCTGTCGGTCCTTACAAAGGAAATAGAGATCCTTGCAGTAGAAAACGAGATACATGCACAGGTAAAGGAAAGCATCAACCGTAACCAGCGCAACGTAGTTCTCCGCGAGCAGATGCGGATCATTTCTTCGCAGCTTGAGGGCGAGGATATGGATGAGGAAGATGATTATCATTTAAAGATTTCCGAGCTTGACCTTGAAGAAGAAATATCCTCCAAGCTTCATAAGGAAGCAGACAGACTGACAAAGCTGCCTCCTGCATCTCAGGAGTCTTTTGTGATCAGAAACTATCTTGATACTGTTCTTGAACTTCCATGGAACAAGGAAAGCAAGAGCAAGGTCAATATCAAAAAGGCTGAGAGTATTCTTGATAAGGATCATTACGGACTTAAAAAGGTCAAGGAGCGTATACTTGAGAGTATTGCCGTATATGCAATGAACCCGGATGTCAAAGGACAGATAATATGTCTTGTAGGTCCTCCGGGTGTTGGTAAAACCTCGATAGGCCGCTCAATTGCCAAGGCACTCGGAAGAAAATATGTCCGTATTTCTCTGGGTGGTGTAAGAGACGAATCAGATATACGAGGTCACAGAAAAACCTATGTCGGAGCTATGCCGGGACGTATCATAAACGCTATGATCCAGGCGGGAACCAAAAATCCCCTGATACTTTTTGACGAGCTTGACAAGATGAGCAATGACTTCAGAGGTGATCCGTCAGCTGCTATGCTTGAAGTGCTTGACGGCGAACAGAACAAGGAGTTCCGTGATCACTATATCGAGCTTCCGTTTGATCTTAGCGATGTAATGTTTATTACAACGGCAAACACTACTCAGACTATACCTGCACCGTTGCTTGACCGTATGGAGGTAATAGATATCACAAGCTATACAAGAGATGAAAAATTCCATATAGCAAAGGATCATCTCATTCCGAAGCAGATAAAGCAGCATGGTCTTAAAAATACCCAGATGAAGATATCTGAAGACGGTATTTTTAAACTCATAGATTCCTATACAAAAGAAGCGGGCGTCAGAAATCTTGAAAGAAACATAGGCTCTCTCTGTCGCAAAACTGCCAAGGAAATAGTATATGGGAACACCAAAAAAATAAAATTCACTTCAAAGAACATAAACGAATATCTCGGCGTTGAGAAGCATATTTCCGAATCCAGGTCGGATAAGGATGAGACAGGACTTGTAAACGGTCTTGCATGGACATCTGTCGGCGGTGTGCTTATGCCTCTTGAGGTTCTTGTGCTTGACGGCAAGGGCACCACTGAGGTTACGGGTTCTCTTGGAGATGTTATGAAGGAAAGTGCAAAGATAGCTGTAAGCTATTCGAGAAGCGTTGCTGACAAGTATTCCATAGACAAGGAGTTCTACAAAAACAAGGATATCCATATCCATGCACCTGAAGGAGCTGTTCCGAAGGACGGACCTTCTGCAGGAGTTACTATGGTTACAGCTATGATCTCGGCACTGTCCGGAATAAAAGTCAGAAGCGATGTTGCAATGACAGGCGAGATCACACTACATGGAAAGGTACTCCCCATAGGCGGTCTTCGTGAAAAGACAATGGCTGCTTATAAGGAAGGAATAAAAACAGTTATCATACCTGCCAAAAACAAGCCGGACCTTGAAGAGGTCGATGACGTTGTCAAGGAAAACATCAGATTTGTTTTGGCTGAAACTATCGAGGATGTTCTCGATAATGCGCTTGTTAAGGAAAAATAACGCAAACGGACGCACTTATGACTGTGCGTCCGTTTTATAGACAGAAAGGATTTAAAATGAACTACAATAAGGCAGAGTTTCATTCGTGTTACGGTCTTTTTTCTCAGATTCCTGCTTCGGATAGAACCGAAATAGTTTTTGCAGGTCGTTCAAACGTCGGAAAATCAACTCTCATAAATAAGATTTTTAACCGTAAGTCACTTGCAAGAGTAAGCTCAGTGCCGGGAAAGACTGCGACAATAAATTTTTACAAGCTTGAAAATATATTTTTCGTAGATCTTCCCGGATACGGATATGCCAAGGTAGCGAAGACTGAAAAAAAGAGATGGTCGGGGCTTATTGAGGGGTATCTCAATTCAGACAGAAACATAGAGCTTGTTTTTCTCCTTGTGGATATGCGTCATGCTCCGTCAGCTGACGATATTCATATGATAAACTTTCTTATCGATGCAGAGCTGCCTTTTGTAATAATACTCACAAAGGCAGATAAGCTCAATAAAACAAACCGTGCAAAGATGATGAGTGAGTTTGCAGAGACTATACCATGCTTTGATGATATACACGTGATTCCCTTTTCGTCACAGACATTCGAGGGAGTCGAAGAGGTAAGAAGCATAATAGAAGAACTTGCAGCAGCTGATAATGCTGATAATGAAGAACAGTAAAAAAACCCTCGTACAGCATATGATCTGTATGGGGGTATCCTGTTACATAACGGTTTTATTTTCTTCTGAAAATACGTGAAAAAATATGAGCGGCAGTTTCTATAAATCCGCAGTACTTGTCAACAAATATTATAACAACAGTTTCCTTGTAGCTCGGCGGCTTTATTGTGAGAGGGAACATGTGCTTTAATATGATATCTTTTTCACAGCTGCTTAGTTCAAAGTGTGCGCTTGCGTTAAGAAGTGCTGTTTTCGGGTGCGTCATTCCATGAAAATGATCTCCTGTTTCCTTGCTGTGGGTATGCCAGTCATACAGGAAAAAATCATGCAGCAGTCCGGCTCTTGCGCCTGCGCGGGAGTCAAGTTTAAAAAACTTGCACAGCTTGTAGTTATAATATGAAACGTTTACGCAGTGCTGATAAGTGGAAGTGTTTCCGTGCTGAGTGAATTCTTTCATTTTCAGGACAAGCTCGTTTTCAAGAAGATCCTTGACAGCATCATAATACCCGTCACTTGTTTCACTGCTCAGAAGATTCTTTTTAGATCCTATAGCATACATTGGCATTCAACTTCCTTTGAAAAAAAGAAAAATCTTTTGTATTTACTTAATAGTATAGCAAAATCCTGACGATATAGCAAGCCCTGTAATTAATTTATTATAGTGAACGAAAAAAATATTTTTTGTTCACTATAATATTGCCCTGCACTATAATATGAAAACCGGTACATATGTCAGATAGAAAAAACTGTATAACTTAAGGAAACACTGATTAAATCACGTCTTCGACTTGACGCACATTCTGCTTGCATATTTTCCGCCATCCGGCACAAAAACTCCTTGACATACGACAGTATGCCTGCGTCGTTTTTATACAGTCTGACGAAAAATCTGACTGCGCATCATGTACGCCAGACTTAATCAGTGCTTCCTTAACAAGACAATGACGAAAATGAGTCTCCCGCTATTGACAAAATTGTAAAACTGCGATAAAATATAAATATGTGTATTTTTATTATAATTTTGCACGTTCATGTATTTCAGATACGTTATTTATAAAATATTTTTTAAAGGTGGATCATAATAATATGGGTTTGATTGATAAGATTTTCGGATCATACAGCAAAAAAGAGCTTGCTCGTATAGAACCGATAAAACAGGCAGTTCTTGATCTTGAAGAAGAATACTCAAAGCTTTCCGAAAAGGAACTCAAAGGAAAAACACAGATTTTCAAGGACAGAATAGCAGATGGTGAAAGCCTTGACTCAATTCTTCCGGAAGCGCTTGCAACATGCAGAGAGGCAGCATACAGAGTACTCGGAAAGAAACCATTCCCTGTACAGATAATCGGTGCTATCGTTCTTCATCAGGGACGTATAGCCGAAATGAAAACAGGTGAAGGTAAGACACTCGTTGCATGTCTTGCAGCTTATCTCAACGCCCTCTCAGGAAAAGGTGTTCACGTTGTAACAGTAAACGACTATCTTGCAAAGTTCCAGTCTGAAGAAATGGGAAAAGTATACAGATACCTCGGACTTTCTATAGGCGTTATTCTCCACGGACTCAACAATACACAGAGAAGAGCAGCTTATAACTGTGATATTACATATGCTACAAACAACGAGCTCGGTTTTGACTATCTCCGTGACAACATGGTAATATACAAGAAGGATATGGTTCAGAGAGAGCCTAACTTCGCTATTGTCGATGAGGTTGACTCTATTCTTATTGACGAAGCAAGAACACCTCTTATCATATCAGGACGAGGCGACAAGTCAACAGAGCTTTACGGAATAGTTGATAAGTTTGCCAAGACTCTCAAGCCTATTACTGTTGTCGAAATGGACGACAAGGAAGATCAGGATGAGCTCAACAAGGAATACGACTATATTATCGACGAAAAAGCAAAATCAGCTACTATCACGAGAACAGGTGTGAAGAAGGCTGAAAAGCACTTCAATATAGAAAACCTCATGGATCCTGACAATATGACGCTCCTTCACCATGTAAACCAGGCTCTTAAGGCAAACGGTATCATGAAGCGTGATATAGATTACGTTGTAAAGGACGGAGAAGTAATCATCGTTGACGAGTTTACAGGCCGTCTTATGATGGGAAGACGTTTTAACGACGGTCTTCATCAGGCTATTGAGGCTAAGGAAGGCGTTAAGGTTGCACACGAGTCAAAAACTCTTGCTACGATCACCTTCCAGAACTACTTCAGACTTTATGCAAAGCTTTCCGGTATGACCGGTACAGCTATGACTGAAGAAGACGAGTTCAAGGAAATCTACAAGCTTGACGTTATTCAGGTTCCTACAAACAGACCTGTACAGAGAATAGATCACTCAGACCAGGTATACAGAACAGAAAAGGGTAAGTTCCAGGCAGTAATCGATCAGATAGTTGAATGTAACAAAAAGGGACAGCCTGTTCTTGTTGGTACGGTTTCTATCGAAAAGTCAGAGGTTCTTTCTGCACTTCTCAAGAAAAAGGGCGTAAAGCACTCTGTTCTTAACGCAAAACAGCACGAAAAAGAAGCTGAGATCGTTGCTCAGGCAGGTAAGTTCGGCGCAGTAACTATTGCGACAAACATGGCAGGCCGAGGAACAGATATTATCCTTGGCGGTAACGCTGAGTTCAAGGCTAAGGCTGAGATGCGCAAGAGAGAGTATGATGACAACATAATAAACGAAGCTGTAGGTTATGCTGAAACAGATAACGAAGAGATAATCGAGGCAAGAAAGGTTTACAGAGAGCTTTTCGATAAGTACAGCGAAGAGGTAAAGGAAAAAGCAATTGCTGTAAGAGAAGCCGGCGGTCTCTTTATTATCGGTACAGAACGTCATGAATCACGTCGTATAGACAATCAGCTCAGAGGACGTTCAGGACGTCAGGGTGACCAGGGTGAGAGCCGTTTCTTCCTTTCACTCGAAGATGATCTTATGCGTATCTTTGCAGCAGACAGAATAGAAAACCTTATGAGAAGCCTCAATGTTGAGGAAACTATGCCTATCGAGAGCAACCTTCTGACTAAGATGATCGAATCATCACAGAAGAAGGTTGAGGGACGTAACTTCAGCATAAGAAAGAACGTACTCAACTATGATGACGTTATGAATAAGCAGCGTGAGATCATATATGATCAGCGTTCCAAGGTTCTCAACGGCGAGGATCTTCATGAAAGCATTCTTAAGATGATAAAGGATGTTATCGAGATCACCGTTAACAGATATCTTCTTGAAGACGGAGACGAAAAAGAGAACTGGAACCTTGTAGGTCTCAGAGAATACTTCCTTGAGTGGATAACAACAGAGGATGACTTCAAGGATCTTGAAGAAGACGCAGAAAAGCTTGAGAACATAACAAAGCAGGAAATCATAGACACACTTACCAAGAGAACTATAGACGCATATGCTGCAAAGGAAGCAGAGTACGGCGAGCAGATCATAAGAGAGCTTGAAAGAGTTATGCTCCTCAGAGTTGTTGACTCAAAGTGGACTACACATATTGACGACATGGATGAGCTTAAGAAGGGTATCTCACTCAGAGCATACGGACAGAAGAACCCTGTTGTTGAATACAGATATGAGGGCTTTGAGATGTTTGACGCTATGGTAGAGAGCATTCGTGAAGAGACAGTACACATGCTTCTTACTGTAAGACTCGCAAATAACTCTGCGCCTCCGGAGCGTGTACAGGTAAACAAGCCTGATGCACCGAACGCAGGAAGCGGAGACGGAAGCTTCTCATCACAGGCTTCTTCAAACAAGACAGGTGATAACGATCTCTGTCCTTGCGGAAGCGGAAAAAAATATAAAAAGTGCTGCGGACTTAACGAAGAATAAATTTTTCCAGAAAAACAAAATATAAAATACAAAAGCAGGTGCATTATGTACCTGCTTTTTGTGCGTTTTAAACAAATCGCCATATCTTTATTTATTAAATGAAATGAAATTTATTGTAAAGCATTGTGTTAAAAAAACAAAAGTGATATAATAAAAAACATAATTATTGTATAAGTCAACATAAAAGGGGAAATGTGATTATGACTAAAAATGCTGAAACAATTAAAAACATAGCTCTGGCCGGACATAACGGTTCAGGTAAAACTTCGCTTGCAGAAGCACTGCTTTTTAAGGCAGGGGTAACAGAACGTCTTGGAAAGACAGCAGAAGGAAATACAGTATGTGACTTTGATCCTGAGGAAATCAAGAGAAAAGTTTCAATAAACACAGCTGTTGCAAACTTTGTAACTGATGGTATAAAAGTAAACCTTATAGATACTCCCGGACTTTTTGATTTTGAGGGAGGCATGCGTGAAGGTGTAACAGCAGCAGGTACTGTTATGATAACAGTATCAGCCAAGTCAGGCGTAAAGGTAGGAACAAAAAAAGCCTACAGCTTTGCTGAGAAGCTTGGCAAGTCAAAGGTTTTTGTTATAACAAAGCTTGACGACCCGAATGCAAACTTCTACAACACACTTACAGAGCTCAAGACTGTTTTCGGTCCTACAGTGTGCCCTGTAGTTGTTCCTGTTATTCAGGACGGAAAGATAGCAAGCTACATCAATCTCATAGAGATGAAAGCATACAAGTACGATGATAAGGGAAATGCCGTAGAAACAGATATGCCTGACGGAGATATCTCGAACAACGACAAGATGGACTACAGACTTGACGGTCTTATCCAGGCTATAAGTGAGGCTGTGGCAGAAACAGATGACGAGCTTATGGAAAAGTTCTTCGAGGGTACAGCGTTTACACAGAAGGAGCTTATCGACGGTATACATAAGGGAGTAAACACAGGTAAGATAACACCTGTTATATGTACATCTGCTGCAACTCTTGCAGGTATTGATATGCTTCTCAAGGAAATATCACTTCTTCTTCCGTCACCGCTTGAGGTTTCAAAGCCTATAGCAACAGATGCAGACGGAGAACCTGTTGAAATAGAATGCTCCGCTTCTGATCCGTTATCTGCGTTTGTTTTCAGAACAACAGTGGATCCTTTTGTAGGAAAAATGTCATATATCAAGGTTTTCTCAGGTGTACTTAAGTCAGGTGCACAGGTTGTAAATGCATCAACAGGAGAAACAGAAAAGATAGGCAAGCTCTACAATATGTGCGGAAAAAAACAGGAAGAGGTAGATACTGCAAATGCAGGTGATATCGTTGTAGCTGTAAAGATGAACATCAGCACATCTGATACACTCTGTGACGAATCAAGAGTTGTGAAGTTTGATTCTGTTGATTATCCGGCTGCATGCTACTCAATGGCAGTAAAGGCTAAGGCACAGGGAGACGAAAGCAAGATATCAAACGGTATTGCAAGACTTCTTGAAGAAGATCCGACTCTCAGCTACGAACAGGATCCGTCAACAACAGAACAGATTCTCAGCGGTCTCGGTGATCAGCACATCGAAATATCCGCTTCAAAGCTCAAGGAAAAGTTCGGTGCCGATGTTGTTCTTACAGTACCGAAGATAGCTTATAAGGAAACAATCAGAAAGAAGGTAAAGGTAGAAGGCAAGCACAAGAAACAGAGCGGCGGACACGGACAGTACGGTCATGTATGGATGGAGTTTGAGCCGACTGTAGGTGATGAGCTTGTTTTTGAGGAAAAGGTATTTGGCGGTGCAGTTCCGAAGAACTACTTCCCGGCTGTAGAAAAGGGAATTCAGGAAAGCATGAAGAAGGGTGTTCTTGCAGGCTGTCCTGTAGTAGGTCTTAAGGCGATACTTGTTGACGGTTCATACCATCCGGTTGACTCCTCCGAAATGGCCTTCAAGACAGCAGCTTCCATAGCATACAAAGAGGGCCTGAAGCAGGCTGATCCGGTTCTCCTTGAACCTATCGGAAGCCTTAAGGTTACAGTATCTGATGACAAGACCGGTGACGTTATGGGTGAGCTTAACAAGAGACGCGGCCGTATGCTCGGAATGAATCCGGCAGGTGATTCTATGACAGAGATCCTTGCAGATGTTCCTATGAGAGAAATGCACGACTTTGCAACCTATCTCAGACAGGCAACAAGAGGTATGGGTGACTTCACGTTTGAGTTTGTAAGATACGAGCAGCTTCCTGCAAATCTTCTTTCAGAAGTTATACTTGCTCTTTCCTCTGCAGAATAATATATAAACTAAAAACCTTCACAGGCATTTCGCTTGTGAAGGTTTTATGTTAGTGTACTTGTAAGCAACAGGCGTATCAGTCATAATACTCAGAAAGTGTTATGCCGTTTTCGCCGAGAGGTATCTCATGATCAAGTCCTATGAAGCTTCCGTCATCGTCCTGCCAGAGTACTTCCTTTACAAAAGCGTACTTTTCTTCGTCCCATGTTTTAAAATCATCAAGCACAAGTCCGCCTGTATCTCCTGAGTTTGCGTTGAAGCACCAGAAGGTATGGTGAAGCTTGTTTTCCTTGATAAGCTGTCTGCAGTAGGTCATCCATGTAAGATTGGGTTCCTTCATGAAGCCGCCCCATTCACCTATGAGGAGAGGTGCCTTCTTCTTATCGAATATATAGAACCAGTTGTCATACCAGCAGTCTTCCATAAGTGATTCGAATGTATAACCGCCTTCGAACCATGGCTGTGCATAAACTGTCGGGCCGTAGTCATGAGGAGAGTACACAAGCTTGTCGTTGTATTTTCCGAGGTCTACCGGATTGTCAGCAACGCCTCTGAGATTACCGCCCCACCAGTTGAAGTAGTAGTCTTCCTTGTCTTTGGAACTGAAGTCTCCGTTTGATTTTGTATCTATAGGGTAGCATTCGATACCCTCTACCATGATAAGAAGGTTTGGATTTTTCTTGAGAACTGCAAGTCCGGCTTTTTCAGCTATATGCTTCCAGTTATCTGCATCCTTGGAGTCATCCCATTTTGCGCGTGGTGTTTCATCAGGCTTTCCGTGAGGTTCGTTTTCAAGGTCGATAGCAACTATGGTATCATCGTTTTTATATGTGGACGCTATCCATTCAAGACCTCTGATAAAATCATCTTCTGAGATTTTTTCATCATACCACATAGGATAAACGTGTCCTGAAGCATCGGTGCTTGCACAGTGGAAATCAATCATTATTTTTATACCGTTTGCACGGCACTGATCTATTATGTAGTTAAAAATCTCAAGGCTGTTCATTCCAAGAAGATATGCGTTTATAGCCTGATTGAAGTTTGCTTCAGGATAAACACCGTCTTCCCATTGATTTACAAGCTCTGTGGATATCGGTATACGGATGAGGTTAAAACCGTGGTCAGCTATGGCGTTGATTGACTGATTAAGATCTGAGTTCCAGAGACCGTCAAAAATATTTGTTCCGGTATTGTATCCGAACCAGTTACAGCCTGTTATCCATACCTCATTGCCGTCTGCGTCAACTATTTTGTTTTTCTTAACAGAAAGCCAGTCATCTGTTGTGGGCTCCGGAACTTCTTTTGCGTCCGGGGAAGATACTATAGAGTTATTATTGCTGTTGTTGTTATTATTATTATTATTATTATTATTATTATTATTGCTGTTTTCTTCGCTGGTGTTGTTTGAAACAGGTGACGAAATATTATTTGCAGTAAATGATGCTGAATTTGCGTCGATGTTTTCTGAGGAAGCTATCTGTATACCGAAGTTTATGCTTCCGTTAGAAAGTATACTGCCTGTGTTGTTGTCGGGAGTTATGGTAAGTGTTCCGTCGCTTATATCGTATGTAAGACCCCAGGAGTTTTTAACACTGGCATCATCACCTACAGGAAGTGTGACTTTCCAGCCTGAAACAGCGGAAGCCTGGTTGTTTGTTATAGTACCGTCAAGCTGAGTTATTGTGGTATTGCCCTCAGGCCAGCTGTTTCCGTTTTTAAGACTGAATATTATATCCTTGCTGACTGTTTTTTCTTCTGTGTCCTTTGATTCTTTCTTTTTCTTGTCTTTTTTTGTTGTTTCTTCGTCGTCTTCCTCTTGAGCTTCGTCCTCTTCTTCAGCCTCTTCAGCTTCTTCTTCGTTTTCAGACTCTTCTTCGCTTATCTCTGTTTTTGGAACTGATGTGTTTTCATCATTATCACAGCCTGTAAAAAGAAAGGCGGAAGAGGCAACACTAAGTGAAAGCAGTGTTGCTAATATTTTTCGAAATTTATTCAATTTACACTCATCCTTCTTTATAATTGTATTTTTTGCAAATATCTCTAAAACAATTCTATAACATAAAAAAGTACTTGTCAAACCAATTCGGATAAAAAAATAAAAATTCATTTAAATATAAATTATCACTTATTATTTGTCTGTGCTTTTTGTTATAAAACATATATAGTGTAAAAACGGTGGTGATGCTCAAACAGCCGTTTTACCTTGCTTTGCGCTTTGTTTTTCGTCTGCGTGCACGTGAAATCAAACTGTTGTTTTTCTGAGTCTTGAAAAAATTTTATCTATATGATTTTATTGATATTTCTTCGCTAAAATCTTCATAAATTTATTGAAAAAATCATTTTTTGTGGTATAATAATAATATACAATTTTATATATTTTTTTGGAAAGAAGATTTGTTATGAATAATAATTATGATGTAATTATTGTAGGCAGCGGAGCGGCAGGCTTATATGCTGCTATAAATCTCCCTGAAAACCTCAGAGTGCTTGTTATTTCAAAGAGAGAGCTTACTCTCTGCAATTCTGCACTGGCACAGGGCGGTATAGCAGGAGTTTACGATTCTCCGGGCGACAATATCCAATTGCATCAGAATGATACGCTTATCGCAGGCGGTTTTAAAAACAACAGCGAAACACTGCATATACTTGTAAGCGAGGCGGCTTATGATATCGAAAACATCATAAAGCTTGGTGTGGATTTTGACAAAAATCCTGACGGAACACTTCACCGTACTCTTGAAGGCGGACACTGCAGACACAGGATCTTTCATCATAAGGACGCTACAGGTGCCGAGATAGTCGATAAGCTCATACTGAAGGTAAAGTCGCTTCCTAATGTTACGATACTTGAAAACACACTTATGTGCGGTCTTGCCAGGACAGAAACAGGTTTTTCTCTTAATTATCTGCATAACGGAAGCTATACTGCATGTAACTGTCATTTTCTCGTTCTTGCAACAGGCGGTATAGGACGTGTATACGAATATACCACAAACTCCGCTATAGCTACCGGCGATGGTATTGCGATGGCATATGATATGGGAGCTGATATCAAGAACTTAAGCTTTGTACAGTTTCACCCTACAGCATTCAACAACCGTCAGACAAGAGAATGCTTTCTTATTTCAGAGGCTGTGCGCGGAGAGGGTGCTTATCTTCTTAACTGTCATGGTGAGAGATTTATGCATAACTACGATGACCGTCTGGAGCTTGCACCTCGTGATGTTGTTTCTCATGCTATTGTTCACGAGAGCAGAAAACAGAACTCAACAGAGTTCTATCTTGATATAACACATAAGGACCCTGATTTTCTCATCAGGAGATTTCCTATGATCTACAAAAACCTCCTCGATCAGGGCTTTGATCTGACAAAGGACAGGATTCCGATATTCCCGTGTCAGCATTATCTTATGGGCGGAATAAACGTTGACAGAAACGCTCAGACAAAAATAAAAGGTCTCTATGCTGTCGGCGAATGCTCACATACAGGTGTTCACGGAAACAACAGACTTGCAAGTAATTCACTGCTTGAAGCTCTTGTTTTTTCAAGACAGGCAGCAAATCACATTGCAAAGGAATGCACAGGTGTTGCGGATTCTTTTGAAGACCATGCTTTTGATGTTCATGAGGACAAGCCGAAGATCCCTACAGGTATCCGTACAGAGGTAAGGCGTATTATGCAGGAAAGCTCGTTTGTAATTCCTGACAGAGAGGCTGCGGTAAGAGGCTTCGAAAAAGTCAAGGAGTTAAGAAGGCTTTTGAATTCGGAGGATTTTTGTAAAGATATGAACTATATAGAAGCAAACTCGCTTGTTACTATAGCCTATCTTATTCTCAGAGAAGTTATCTAAAAAACAACCAGAAGGAATGAAAAAAATGAAGCTTTTACAATTATACATAGACGATATAATAAAAACAGCACTTGCAGAAGATATTCACTATACAGATGTTACAACTGACAATCTTCTTGATGACAGTCACAGGAGCGAGGCATACTATGTTGCAAAAGATGACGGTGTGCTTTGCGGAATAGATGTGGCAAGAAGAGTTTTTGAGCTTGTCGGAGCAGATGTAGAGTTTACTATAAACAAAAAAGACGGTGAATACATAAAAAAAGGCGATATCATAGCTACTATGAAGGGTTCTACCAGAACTCTTCTCAAGGGTGAAAGAACAGCGCTCAATATTCTTCAGCATATGTCAGGTATAGCTACTGCAACCAACAGATGCACAGAGCTTGTGAAGGGCACAGGAGCTATGGTTACAGACACAAGAAAAACACTTCCGGGACTCAGACCGCTTCAGAAGTATGCGGTTACTGTAGGAGGCGGAAAAAACCATCGCTACAATCTTTCTGACGGAGCTATGCTCAAGGACAATCACCTTGATGCGTATGGCGGAATAAAGCCTGCTGTCAGCGCACTCAGAGAAAAGATAGGCCATATGGTCAAGATAGAGGTTGAAGTAAGAAACTTCGATGAGCTTAACGAAGCACTCGAATGCGGCGTTGAAGTGATCATGCTTGATAATATGAGCTGTGAGGATATGAAAAAAGCAGTAGAGATAACTGCCGGACGTGCACTGCTTGAGGCTTCAGGCAATATTACTCTTGAAAACATAAAAGAAGTAGCAGCTACCGGTGTAAACATCATTTCTCTTGGTGCTCTTACACATTCAGTAAAATGCTTTGATATTTCTATGAAGATAAAGGCAGAAAAATAACTTGAAAAAATATTAAAGGAAGTGATTATATTGGATAGTTTATTTGATAGTTTCAAAAGCAATTATACCAAGGATTCATACAGAATACTATGTACGGTAAGCGCAGCTGTCAAGGAAACATTTTTCTATGTTCAGGAAATAGGTTATCTTGATGTTATAAAGCCTTACAACACTATTCGGGATAACCTTGATTCCTTTCTTTTTGTTATAGTTCTTGACGGTAAGGGTGAGCTTGTTTATAACGGCAGGTCCTATACTCTTACCAAGGGATGCTGTTTTCTTATTGACTGTCTTAAGCCACATTCCTACAAAAGCAGTCTGAGTGAGCCATGGAAGCTTCTGTGGCTTCATTTTAACGGTCCCACTGCAAGAGGTTACTACGAATATTTTGCAAACGCATATATTAACGTTATCCATCCCGATCTTGCAGATCCTTTTGAAGATATTATGCGTCAGCTCATAGAAATAAACACAAGACATGATTCATCTACCGAAGTAAGATCATCAAAGCTTATAGTAGAGCTTCTTACACTGATGATGACCTTCAAGAAAAACGATACTGTATATACGTCGCAGATAGTAAGAAAGCTTGCAGAAATACGACGTTATATAAACAGAAACTACACTACTGATATATATCTTGAGACAATCTGTGAAAAATTCAGTATAAGTAAGTTTCATCTTACAAAGGAGTTCAAGAAGGCATATGGCATAACCATAGCCAAGTATATAATGCAGAAGCGTATAAGCAATGCAAAGTGGCTTCTCAAGTATTCAGACAAGACTCTTGAAGAAATATCCGAAGCATGTGGTTTCTATGATACCTGCTACTTCAACAAGCAGTTCAAGGCTATAGAATCAACTACACCGTACAAGTACAGAAAGTCATGGATCGAAAAAAACATGGAGTTAAAGGTAGACGATGACTAAACCTTGTCCGGTTACAAATGATATGAAAAAAAGAGCGGTGATAAGCTGCGGCGACAAAAACAGGCTGTTTTCTGTTATGAACAAAGCAAGACGCGGTGAGACTGTTACCTTTGCTGTTATAGGAGGTTCAATAACACAGGGCTGTCATGCCGACGTGAAGTCGGAGTCGTACGCGGAGCTTGTTCACGGCTGGTGGAAGCGCACCTTTCCCGGAACGGTGATAAACTACATAAACGCCGGCATAGGCGCAACTGATTCGTATATAGGTGTTCACCGTGCAGACAGTGATCTTATTTCGTGCAGCCCTGACGTTGTGATCGTTGAGTTTTCGGTAAACGACAGTGATAAGGCAATTAACCCGAGAGCATACGACAGTCTGCTGCGAAAGCTTCTTCGTTCTGAAAGAAACACTGCAGTCATACTTCTTTTTACTATGACTCAGAAGGGAGAAAGCATGCAGGAGGAGCACATGAAGTCCGGAATGCTGTATGGGCTTCCGATGATAAGCTATAAAAACGCTGTTTTTCCTGAGCTTGAAAATAACACTCTTGACTGGAAGGATATTTCTCCGGATGATATACATCCTTCTTCAGCAGGACACAGGATAATATCAGAGCTTATAATTTCATATCTTGACATAGTTTTTGATGAGCTTCTTAGCGATGTTATTACCATGCCGTTTGACACGCCTTCACCTTATGGTGATATTTATGAAAAGGCGGTTCTTTCAGATAACAGAAGTATAAGTCCGATAGCCTGTGAGGGTTTTGAAAAATCCTCAGCAAGCTATCAGTTTCCATATGGCTGGACGACGATATGTCCGGGAGTACTTGAGTTCGAAGTGTGTGCACGTAACATAGGAGTTATGTATTATCGTACCACATACGGCGATAACGGAATATACTCGGTGCTTGTTGATGATAACAAGGAAGTGCTCCTTGACGGAGATTTTCCCGGAGGATGGGGCAGCTTCGCTGATTACAGAGAGGTTTTTACCTCTGATTTTCCTGCAGTACACCGCGTGAAAATAATACCATCGGAAAATACGAAAAACACAAAGTTTTCTGTACTCGGATTATGTCTGAGCTGAAAGAAGAGCATTTTTATAATCATAAAAATAAAACCGTTCTCAGAAAAATGAGAACGGTTTTATTTTATAAAAAATCGTAACTGTTCAGCACCTCAGTCTTCAATAGCATAAAAAGTATTACCTTCAAAAACATTCAAGATAGCCTGAAAAGCATTTTTACCATGTTTTTTAGCTGTGCTGACATAAGACATTACAGCAAGA
>SVNR01000043.1 GCA_015066815.1 Ruminococcus sp. | reverse complement strand
TTATACCCGCACGTTTTAAACAATTAAACGAACGTACCGATAAGTCAAGTTCCTCAATGGTCATCTCAAGGATTTTTTCTTTACCCTTATCGTCTTTTTCGACTAATACTTCAGCTATACATGCTTCCTCTGAGAGGTCGATGAATAACTTTAGATGCTCGTTGAGGAGATTGGCTGCCTGAGATATAGCCTCCTTGGCCGAAATAGTACCGTCTGTCCAAACCTCTAATGTAAGCTTGTCAAAGTCAGTAACCTGACCGAGTCGAGTATCTTCTACCTGATAATTAACCTTTAAAACAGGAGTATATATACTATCAACAGCAATTACGTCGATAGGCATATTTATAATCTGCTTATTACGTTCAGCTGAAACATAGCCTCTGCCTCTGTCCAGAGTGATTTCCATATATAATTTAGCGTCCTTGCTGAGTGTAGCAATGTGCATGCCCGGATCAAGTATATCGACTTCAGAATCGGTCTTTATATCGCCTGCAGTCACTTCGCACTCGCCTTCCGCCTCAATAAATATCGTTTTCGGACCGTCGCTGTGAAGCTTGGCTGTTAAGCCTTTGATGCTTAAGATTATCTCAGTAACATCTTCTTTAACGCCCGGAATTGTTGAGAGTTCGTGATGAACACCGTCAATCTTTACTGATGTTACAGCAACACCCGGAAGTGAGGAGAGTAATACTCGTCTTAAACTGTTACCAAGTGTTATACCATATCCACGCTCAAGCGGAGACAGTACAAACTTGCCGTATTTGCCGTCACTTTTCAGATCAACTGTTTCAATTTCCGGTTTTTCTATTCTTTCAAGCATAAAAACCCTCCTATTTCGCAATCACATTAATAGTAATTAGTCGTTTGACCGTCATTATTTTAAGAAACCCCAAGAGATTACTTAGAATAAAGCTCGACAATCAAATGCTCTTCTACTTCATAGTCAAGGTCTTCCTTAACAGGCATACGAACAACCTTAGCTGAGAAATCCTCTTTGTTAGCTTCGAGCCAGAGAGGTACTACTCTGCCGTTTGTAAGTTCAACGATTTCCTTGAACTTTGTGCTCTTTCTGCTGTTCTCTCTGAGTGTGATAACATCACCCGGCTTGATTCTATAGGAAGGAATATCGATCTTCTTACCGTTTACGCTGAAGTGGCCGTGTGTAACAAGCTGTCTTGATTCACGTCTTGTTGTAGCGAGACCCATTCTGAATACAACGTTATCAAGTCTTGATTCAAGAATTGTGATAAGGTTTGTACCAGCCTGACCCTGCTGCTTTTCAGCCAGCTCAAAGTAGTGGTAGAACTGCTTTTCAAGAACACCGTAGATGAACTTGAGCTTCTGCTTTTCCTTAAGCTGAACACCGTATTCTGAAAGCTTCTTTCTATTACCCTGATCAGCCTTACGCTTTGTTTCCTTTGAAACACCCATAACCATAGGGCTGATTCCTAAATACTTACATTTCTTAAGAAGTGGTTCTTTATTAATAGCCATTGCTATTACCTCCGTTTTTTAAAAAATATCGAATTTTTGAAATTTGTATTCGACGCCAAGCAAACTATAGCTCAGTTATAATGTGTGTTACTATACACGTCTTCTCTTAGGAGGACGGCATCCGTTGTGAGGAATCGGAGTAACATCCTTGATCATCTTTACTTCAAGACCAACAGTCTGAAGAGCTCTGATAGCAGCTTCACGACCTGAACCAGGTCCCTTAACGTAAACTTCAACAGACTTAAGACCGTGTTCCATAGCAGCCTTAGCAGCTACTTCAGCAGCATTCTGTGCAGCAAATGGTGTTGACTTTCTTGAGCCTCTGAAGCCTAAGCCGCCTGAGCTTGCCCATGAAATTGCATTACCCTGCACGTCTGTGATTGTAACGATTGTGTTATTGAAAGTGGACTGGATATGAACAGCGCCGTTTTCAATGTTCTTGCGTTCTCTACGTCTCTTGACAGTAACTTTTTTCTTCTGCTGTGCCATTGTTCATTTCCCTCCTTACTTCTTCTTGTTAGCGATAGTCTTTACAGGACCCTTACGAGTTCTTGCGTTTGTCTTAGTACGCTGACCTCTTACAGGAAGACCCTTACGATGACGAATACCGCGGTAGCAGTTGATTTCTACAAGTCTCTTGATGTTAAGAGCGATCTCTCTTCTGAGGTCACCTTCAACATTAATGTTCTTGTCAATGTATTCACGAAGCTTGTTTTCTTCTTCGTCTGTAAGATCCTTAACTCTTGTGTCAGGATTAACACCTGTAGCAGCTAAAATCTTCTTTGCAGTTGTGTTACCGATACCGAAAATGTAAGTAAGCGCTATTTCAACTCTCTTATTCTTCGGTAAGTCAATACCAGCTATTCTTGCCATTAACTAATTGCACCTCCGTTATCGGACTAATTATTAGCCCTGTCTCTGTTTATGCTTTGGGTTTTCGCAAATAACCATTATTTTGCCCTTGCGCTTGATGATCTTGCACTTCTCGCAAATAGGCTTTACTGAAGGTCTAACTTTCATCGAAAATACCTCCTTTTGATAGTTAGAAAAAGAACTTTACCTCGAAGCTTACTTGCTTCTCCAGGTAATTCTGCCTCTTGTCAGGTCATAAGGCGACATTTCTACGGTTACCTTATCACCGGGCACTATACGGATATAATTCATTCTTAACTTGCCTGAAATATGTGTCAAAATCTTATGACCATTAGGCAATTCCACACGGAACATTGCGTTCGGTAAAGCTTCAACGACTGTAGCCTCTACCTCAATTGCGTCATCCTTTGCCATAATCTAAACCTCACTTTCATCATCTGAGGAGTTAAAATTCCTCAGTGTCATTTTAAGCTTTTTATCAGTAATTTCAGTAATTTTTATCACAGTACCTGTTGCTTTCAGATGCTTTATGTTCTTCTTCTTTGGTCTGTCCAGCTTTCTGGTTTTTCCGTCTGATATAAGAACATACTGGTCGCCGCAGATCTTTGTTACTGCAAAAAACCTGCCGTTATCACGTCCTGCGACGGCTTTAACTACTGTACCTTCTACTATTTTCACAATATCCTCCATTAGGGCTGCGTTAATATTACCGCACCATCTGAAGTGATCGCTATAGTGTGCTCAAAATGAGCTGAAAGAGATCCACTTGTTGTTACGACTGTCCATCCGTTATCAAGTACCTTAACTCCTTCACCGCTGATGTTTATCATCGGCTCGATAGCTATCGTCATACCTGAAACAAGTCTGGTACCATGTCCCGGAACTCCGTAGTTCGGAACCTCAGGATCCTCATGAAGCTGTCTTCCTACTCCATGACCACAGTACTTTTTAACAACTGCATATCCTCTGGATTCGCAATACTCCTGAACTGTGTGAGATATATCTCCGAGTCTTACGCCTGCCTTCGCAACATCTATAGCTGCATAAAGACTTGCCTGCGTTACCTCAAGGAGTTTTTTTGCCTCATCCGATATTTCACCCACCGGAAAGGTCATACATGTGTCGCTGTGAAATCCATCTTTAAACGCTCCCACGTCTACGCTGACAATATCGCCCTCTCGAAGAACACGATTGTTTGACGGTATACCGTGTATAAGCTCATTATTGACCGAAATACATGCACTTGCGGGAAATCCGCCGTAGTTCAGAAATGACGGCTTTGCATTGTGCTGCACAATATAATCATGTACAAGCTTGTTTATCTGCATAGTTGTCATTCCGGGCTTGATCTTTTCGCCAACAAGCTTCAACGCACCGCCGGCAATTTTACCGGAAGCACGCATTTTAGCTAAATCAGCAGTGGATTTTACACTGATCATAAACTTAAGCTCCTACAGCCTTAAGTGTGAGCTTTGAAGTTTCAGCAACTTCATCCTGTCCTATAACAGTTTCAAGCTTGCCCTGCTTGCTGTAGTACTCCTTGAGAGGAGCTGTCTGCTTATGATATACATCAAGTCTTTCGAGAACAGTTTCCGGCTGGTCATCCTTACGAATGATTGTGTCTGCACCGCACTTGTCACATTTTCCTTCAACCTTAGAAGGCTTGAATTCTACGTGATATGTTGCACCGCAGCCGCCGCATACTCTGCGTCCGGATACTCTCTGCTTGATTGTCTCGTCAGGAACAAAAATTTCTACAACCTTATCAATGGTAACACCCATTGCATCGAGTGCTTCTGCCTGCGGAACAGTTCTCGGGAAGCCGTCAAGTATGAAGCCGTCCTTACAGTCGTCGCAAGCAATTCTGTCCTTGAGTATTCCTATTACGATCTCGTCGGAAACAAGCGCGCCGCTGTCCATAGCTTCCTTAGCCTTAAGACCGTACTCTGTACCGTTCTTAACAGCTTCACGAAGAATGTTACCTGTTGAGATCTGTGGTATGTTAAGTGCTTCCGAAATTACTTCAGCCTGTGTACCTTTGCCTGCACCCGGAGCACCAAGTAATATTAAATTCATAGCATTATCCCCCTGTATTATTCAAGAAATCCTTTGTGATGACGCATCATAATCTGTGATTCGAGAGTACGAACTGTTTCAAGCGCAACACTTACAACGATAAGAATAGATGTACCTCCAAGAGCGAGGTTTCCGAGATCCGGGAACACAGCGCCGAAGATTGAAGGAATTACTGCGATTATACCAAGGAAAACCGCACCTACAAGTGTTATCTTTGACAGAACTCTCTGAATATAATCAGATGTCGGCTTACCGGGTCTGATACCAGGAATACCGCCGTTGCTCTGACGGAGATTGTTTGCGATCTCAACCGGATTGTACTGCATTGAAACATAGAAGTAGTTAAATCCGATTATCAAGAAAAATAATACTATTGCGTATACCGGACTTCTGTATGAGAAAATGTTTGTGAAACCGGCATAGAACTTATCCCACCAGGAAGTACCTGCTGTATCAGGTGGGAAGAAAAGAGCAATTGTCATAGGAAGTGATACAAATGCGTTAGCAAAGATAATCGGCATAACACCACTCATACAAACCTTTACAGGAATATGTGTGCTCTGTCCGCCGTACTGTTTTCTTCCTACTACTCTCTTTGCGTACTGGATCGGAATTCTTCTTTCGGATTCGTTCATGAAAACGATAAATCCTATGATAAACACGAAGAATACCAGTACAAAAAGATCTACGAAAACGTATGGATTCGGCTTGTTCTTTGCAGCCTCGATAAGAGACATGATCGCTGTAGGACCGTTTGCAATGATACCTGCAAAAATAAGTATCGACACGCCGTTTCCGATTCCTTTTTCGTTTACTCTGTTACCGAGCCATACAACAGCCATAGCACCTGTGATAAATACTGCCATTATTACGATAGCAGCAAATACACCTTCAAAGCCCTTTGTGTACTGTACAGCACCGGCATTTTTCATGGTCAGATAATATGCAAACGCCATAAATACGGCAAGCACAAGTGAAAAGACCGATGAAATCTTATCTATTTTCTTACGGCCTTCCTCGCCCTCTTTTGAGAGTCTCTCAAGAGGAGGAAGAGCATAAGTCAATAACTGAACGATGATTGATGCGTTGATGAACGGCTGAATCGAAAGTGCGAACACTGTAGCCTTGGACATCGAGCCACCTGAAAACAGGTTGAGATATCCCAACGCATTATTGTCTGAGTTGGCATTCATCCATTCTGCAAGAACCTGAGTATCAAGGAACGGAGCAGGGACTAATACCGAACCGATTCTGAAGATGATGATGATGAGCAATGTGAATAAGAGCTTTTTACGAGTTTCTTCAACCTTCCAAGCATTTCTTAGTGTTTCAAGCACATTACATCACCTCAGTCTTCCCACCGGCTTTCTCAATTTTCTCAACTGCTGACTGAGAGAATTTTGCAGCCTTTACTGTAATCTTAGATGTTAAGTCGCCGTTACCTAAAACCTTAACGCCGTCATACTCTTTCTTAATTAAGCCAGCTGCTTTTAATAATTCTGCATCTACAACTGTACCATCCTTAAACTTGTTAAGGTCAGATACATTTACGATAGCGTACTTTGTAGCAAATATATTATTGAAGCCTCTCTTAGGAATACGTCTCATTAAAGGCATCTGTCCGCCTTCAAAACCGATACGCACACCGCCGCCTGAACGAGCCTTCTGGCCTTTGTGACCCTTACCTGCAGTCTTACCGTTACCGGAACCGTGTCCTCTACCTACACGCTTGCGATCCTTTGATGGCTGAGCAGGAGATAATTCGTGTAACTTCATAATCTGTGCACCTCCTTGCCTTATACTTCCTTAACCTCAACGAGGTGAGAAATCGTCTTTATTTTACCCATTGTCTGACTGTTATCGGGCTGAGCTGTAACATCGCCGATTTTCTTAAGTCCAAGTGAATGAGCTGTTGCGATCTGATTTTTCTTACATCCGATGAGACTTTTTACGAGCTTGATCTGCTTTGCCATTGAACTCACTCCTTAACCTAAAATTTCTTTTATTGTTTTGCCTCTCTTTTCAGCAACTTCCTTAGCAGAAGTACATTCGCTCAATCCCTGGATTGTAGCTCTAACTACATTGCAAGGGTTGTTTGAACGGAGAGACTTTGTTCTGATGTCCTTGATACCTGCCATTTCAACAACGGCACGAACAGGACCGCCTGCGATAACACCTGTACCGGGAGCAGCCGGCTTCATGAGAACGCTGCCTGCGCCGAACTTACCAATGATCTCGTGAGGAATTGTTGTTCCCTTGAGTGAGATCTTGATGAGGTTCTTCTTTGCGTCTTCGATACCCTTACGGATAGCGTCCGGAACTTCACCGGACTTACCAAGACCAAAACCTACTGTACCGTTACCGTCACCTACTACTACAAGAGCAGAGAACTTCATTATACGGCCGCCCTTAACAGTTTTTGAAACTCTGTTAATGGAGACAACTCTTTCTGAAAGCTCCAGTTTTGAAGCATCTATTTTAGCCAAAGCGCTTTACCTCCTTATTAGAACTGTAATCCGTTTTCGCGAGCAGATTCAGCAAGCTCTTTGATACGACCGTGATAAACGTTACCGCCTCTGTCAAATACAACAGTTGTGATACCCTTATCAAGTGCGCTCTTAGCTATCATCTGACCTACCTTGCGAGCACCGTCCTTATTTCCGCCGTTTCCGTCAAAATCCTTAGAAAGGCTTGAAGCGGAAGCAAGTGTAACACCGTTTACGTCATCAATAACCTGTGCGTAAATGTGCTTTGTGGAGCGAAATACATTAAGACGTGGACGCTCCGGTGTGCCGGAAATCTTTTCACGAACTCTGCGGTGTCTAGCTTCTCTAGCCTGTTTCTTATCAGCCTTTTTAACCATTGCGATTCACTCCTTCTATTACTTTTTGCCCTTACCGGCTTTACCCTCTTTACGGATAATTCTTTCGCCTTCGTATCTGATACCCTTGCCCTTATATGGCTCCGGTGGACGCTTTTCGCGAACTTCAGCTGCGAACTGACCAACAGCCTGCTTGTCGATACCACTGATAACGATCTTGTTTGGGTTAGGAACGTCTACTGTGACACCGTTCTTTTCAGGCATGATTACCTGGTGTGAGAAGCCAAGGTTCATAACGAGATCCTTACCCTGCTTAGCAACACGGTAACCTACACCTTCAACTTCGAGAGTCTTAGAGAAACCGTTTGTAACACCTTCGATCATGTTAGCGATAAGTGTTCTTGTAAGACCGTGAAGTGACTTATGCTTCTTGTTATCTGATGGACGTGTAACATTTACAACGCCGTCAGCTATTTCTATTCCCAGCTCTTTAGAAAACTGCTTAGAGATTTCGCCCTTAGAGCCCTTTACAGTAACAAAATTATTTTCATTTTTAATTTCTACGCCGGCTGGGACACTTATTGGCATTCTACCTATTCTTGACATTAATGTGTCCTCCTTACCATACAAATGCGAGAACTTCGCCGCCTACGTTAAGTTCACGAGCCTTCTTGTCAGTCATGATTCCCTTTGATGTGGAAACTACTGCAATACCAAGACCCTTTCTAACCTTAGGCATATCCTCACAGCTTGAATATATACGCAAACCCGGTTTTGAAACCCTACGTAAGCCGGTAATAACAGGTGACTTGCTGGCACCGTACTTAAGAGTAATTCTAATGATACCCTGCTTACCATCTTCAATTACCTGAAAGCTCTTGATATAACCTTCATCTACGAGAATCTGTGTTATAGCCTTCTTAACGTTTGAAGCGGGAACATCAACCGTAGCGTGCTTAGCTGAATTCGCATTACGAATTCTTGTTAATAAATCTGCTATAGTATCAGTAATCTGCATGCTAAATTTACCTCCTTTGTAATATTACCAGCTAGCCTTCTTAACTCCCGGGATCTGACCGTCGTGAGCTAACTCTCTGAAACAGATACGGCAAATACCAAACTTTCTGAGATAAGCGTGTGGTCTTCCACAAATCTTGCATCTGTTGTAAGCACGTGTGGAGAATTTAGGAGTTTTCTGCTGCTTTAAAACCATTGCCTTCTTAGCCATTTACAAAACCTCCTGCATTACTTAGCAAATGGAGCGCCCATGAGTGTGAGGAGCTCTTTTGCTTCTTCATCAGTGTTAGCTGTTGTGATAAAGTTGATGTCCATACCTCTTACTTTATCGATCTTATCATATTCGATTTCAGGGAAAATAAGCTGTTCCTTGATACCTGTGGAATAGTTTCCTCTTCCGTCGAATGAGTTAGGGTTAATACCTCTGAAGTCACGTACACGTGGTAATGATACATTGAAGAACTTGTCGAGGAACTCGTACATACGTTCGTTTCTTAATGTAACCTTAACACCGATAGGCATTCCTTCACGAAGCTTAAAGTTAGCAACCGACTTCTTAGCACGGCATACTACAGGCTTCTGACCTGTGATAGTTGCGAGGTCTGTCATGATTGCATCTATAACCTTAGCGTTTTCCTTAGCTTCACCAGCGCCGACATTGATAACGATCTTGTCGAGCTTCGGGATCTGCATTACGCTCTTGTAGCCAAACTTCTTCATCATAGCAGGAGCTACAGTGCTATTATAGTAATCCTTCATTCTAGCCATGTCGTTTCTCCTTTACTTAAAATGATGCTCCGCATTTTTTGCAAACGCGTAACTTCTTACCATCTTCAACAGCATGACCTACTCTTGTCGGCTTGCCGCACTTAGGGCAAACAAGCTGTACCTTGCAAGCGTAAATAGGAGCTTCAGCCTTAACTATTCCGCCAACCTGGCCCATTCTTGTAGGCTTAACATGCTTAGTAACAAAGTTGATACCTTCAACGATTACTTTTTCTTCTTTTGGGCTTACTTCAAGAACCTTACCGGTCTTTCTCTTGTTGCCAGCCTCGAACTTATCGTTATACTTACCTGTCAGCAAAACGACTGTGTCACCTTTTTTTACATGTACTTTACTCATCATGACACCTCCATTATAATACTTCAGGAGCAAGGCTCAATATCTTAGTGTATTCCTTGTCACGAAGTTCTCTTGCTACTGGTCCGAATATACGTGTACCCTTTGGATTCTTGTCTTCCTTAATAATTACAGCAGCGTTCTCATCGAAGCGGATGTATGTTCCATCCTCTCTTCTTAAGCCCTTTGCTGAACGAACGATAACTGCTTTAACAACATCACCCTTCTTAACAACGCCACCGGGTGTTGCCTTCTTAACAGAAGCTACGACAACGTCGCCGATATTTGCATATCTTCTGCGTGTACCGCCTAAAACTCTGATGCACATGAGTTCCTTAGCTCCGGTGTTGTCTGCAACCTTCAGGTAAGTTTGCATCTGTATCACAGTCGTTCTCCTCCTTTCAGAATTAAAAGCTGATTTACAGCGTAATACTTGTTGATTTGTTGATTAAAAAATTACTTAGCCTTTTCGATGATTTCTGTAACTCTCCATCTCTTATCCTTAGAAAGTGGACGAGTTTCCATAATCTCTACTCTGTCGCCGATTCTGCACTCATTCTTTTCATCGTGAGCCTTCATCTTAACAGTTCTCTTGATGATCTTCTTGTAAAGCGGATGTTTAACATTGTCAACGATAGCAACAACGACTGTCTTATCCATCTTGTCGCTAACTACTTTACCGACTCTTGTTTTTCTGAGACTTCTTTCAGACATCGCTAAATCCTCCCTTTCTTACTGCTGTACTGACTTGATTTCCTGTTCACGGAGAACAGTCTTTATACGAGCAATATCCTTCTTTACAGCCTTTAAACGAGCTGTATTTTCAAGCTGATTTACAGCCAGCTGAAAGCGGAGATTAAAAAGCTCCTGCTTAAGATCTTCCAGCTTGTTATTCATCTCATCAACAGATAATTCTTTTATATCAGTTGCCTTCATTACTGCTCGCCTCCCTCTGCTTCTTTTGATACGAACTTACACTTGATCGGGAGCTTGTGCATAGCAAGACGCATAGCTTCTCTTGCCTGTTCTTCAGATACGCCAGCGATCTCGAACATTACTCTGCCTGGCTTAACTACAGCTACCCAATACTCAGGAGCACCCTTACCTGAACCCATTCGAGTTCCGAGTGGCTTCTTTGTAACCGGCTTGTCAGGGAAAATCTTGATCCAAACTTTACCGTTACGCTTTATATAACGTGTCATAGCGATACGGGCAGCTTCAATCTGGTTTGAAGTGATCCATGCCGGCTGAAGTGCCTGTAAACCGTATTCACCGTTTGATACCTTGTTACCGCGGAGTGCCTTACCAGTCATACGGCCTCTGTGCACACGACGATATTTTACTCTCTTTGGAAGCAGCATTACTGGTTACCTCCTTCATCTTTTCTGTTTCTTGGCTTACGGAATGACTTGTTGTCATCACGTCTCTTTCTTGCAGGTGCCTTATCTTCGTTCTTGTCAGGAGATTCACCCTTAAGAATTTCACCCTTGTATATCCATACCTTAACGCCTAAACGTCCGTATGTTGTGTGAGCTTCTGCTGTACCGTAGTCTATATCAGCTCTGATTGTCTGAAGCGGAATAGTACCTTCGTTGTAGCTTTCTGCTCTTGCGATTTCAGCACCGCCTAAACGACCTGAAACTCTTGTCTTGATACCCTTAGCACCAAGACGGATTGCACGTCCGATTGACTGCTTCATAGCACGTCTGAATGAAATTCTGTTCTCAAGGTCAAGAGCGATCTTTTCAGCAACAAGCTGTGCGTTAAGATCAGGCTGCTTAACTTCTACGATGTTTATTAAAACCTGTGAGTTGCCTGACATCATTTTTTCAACCTGTACGCGGAGCTTTTCGATTTCAGCGCCGCCCTTACCGATAACGATACCTGGCTTTGCACAGTGAATGTGGATTCTTGTCTTTTCTGCAAAACGTTCTATTTCAACTCTTGCAACACCGGCAGCATAAAGTCTCTTCTTGATGAAGTTACGGATGTTGTAATCTTCAACCAGCATATCGCCGAAAGCAGCTTTATTAGCATACCAACGTGAATCCCAATCCTTAATAACGCCAACACGGAAACCGTGTGGATTTACCTTCTGGCCCATAGTCTACCTCCTATTTGGGATTATTCTTTTTCTTTTAATACCATAGTGATGTGTGATGTTCTCTTAAGAATTCTATAAGCTCTGCCCTGTGCTCTTGGCATTATGCGCTTCATAGTTGATCCAGGAGAAACAAAGCACTCTGCAACATAGAGTTTTTCCTTATCCATGTCATGGTTGTTCTCAGCATTGGCAATTGCAGACTTTAAAAGCTTCTCTAAATCTTCACAAGCTGCCTTTGGTGTGTGCTTTAATGTAGCCATTGCGTATTCAACCGGCTTGTTTCTGATAAGGTCAAGTACAATCTTAACTTTTCTTGGTGAAATGCGTACATTTCTTAAACAAGCTCTTGCTTCCATAGTGAAGTCCTCCTTTCCTTATTTCTTACCGTTATTTGATGTTTTTGAACCAACGTGACCCTTATAAGTTCTTGTAGGAGCAAACTCACCGAGCTTGTGACCTACCATGTCTTCTGTAACATATACAGGTACATGCTTGCGTCCGTCATGAACAGCAAATGTATGACCTACAAACTCTGGGAAAATAGTTGAAGAACGGCTCCAAGTCTTTAAAACTTTCTTCTCGCCTGCTTCATTCATCTGCACAACTCTCTTAAAAAGTACCTCCTGGACGAAAGGTCCCTTCTTAATACTTCTGCTCATTTTTTATTTCCTCCTTTCAAGCTTTATTTACCGTTTCTGCGTTTTACGATGAACTTATCTGAACGGTTATGCTTCTTACGGGTCTTGTAACCAAGTGTTGGTTTACCCCAAGGAGTAACAGGGCCCGGACGTCCGATTGGTGACTTACCTTCACCACCACCGTGCGGGTGATCGCATGGGTTCATTACAGAACCACGTACTGTAGGTCTCCAGCCCATATGACGCTTTCTACCTGCTTTACCGTAATTAACGTTTTCGTGATCGATATTTCCTACCTGACCAACTGTAGCCTTACACTTGATCGGTACGTTTCTTAATTCGCCTGAAGGAAGTCTGAGAAGAGCATATGCGCCTTCCTTAGCCATGAGCTGAGCCATGTTTCCTGCTGAACGAACGAGCTGAGCGCCCTTGCCAGGATATAACTCAATGTTGTGAATGAAAGTACCTACCGGGATGTCGGAAAGTGCAAGTGCGTTACCTGGCTTGATATCAGCGTCAGCACCGCTTCTTACTGTATCGCCAACCTTAAGACCGTTTGGAGCAATGATGTATCTCTTTTCGCCGTCTTCATACTGAAGAAGTGCGATGTGAGCTGAACGGTTTGGATCGTACTCAAGTGTCATTACCTTAGCATCCATGTTGTCCTTATCACGCTTGAAGTCGATTATACGATACTTTCTCTTGTTTGCGCCACCTCTGTGACGAACTGTTATTCTTCCGTAGCTGTTTCTACCTGATTTATTCTTTAATGGCTCAAGTAAACTCTTCTCCGGAGCAACCTTTGACAACTGTGAGTAGTCAGTACATGTCATCTGACGACGTGAAGGTGTTGTCGGTTTATATGTTCTGATTGCCATTATATTCACTCCTTAAAATGCATTTTTTGCGGGAGCATTACTCCCATACCAGACTGTCTGACTTATCAGATCATACCGTCGAAGAATTCGATTGTCTTCGAATCTTCCTTAAGTGTAATGATAGCCTTCTTCCAGTCAGCTGTCTTTCCTACAAATCTTCCAACGCGCTTTGTACGTCCGTTACAGTTCATTGTGTTTACCTTAGCAACCTTAACGTCGAAAAGCTTTTCAACAGCGTTAGCGATTTCTATCTTGTTAGCGTTCTTATCAACCTTGAAAGTGTACTTTCCTGTCTGGAGAGCATCCATACTTCTCTCGGTGATGATAGGCTTGATAATGATATCCTGTGGTGCCTTCATTATGCGTACACCTCCTCAATCTTAGCTACTGCATCCTGTACAACTATGAACTTATCATAGTTTAATATATCGTAAACATTCAGTGTATTAACAAGTGCTGTCTTTACTCCCGGAATGTTAGCAGCACTCTTGATAACCTTCTTGTCAACTTCAGGCATAACTATAAGAGCCTTGCCTTCTACATTGAGAGCCTTTAACATCTGAACTATTGTCTTTGTCTTGAACTCTTCCATTCTGATTGAATCAAGAACGAGAAGATTTTCGTCCTTAAGCTTAACTGATAAAGCTGACTTCATAGCAAGTCTCTTTACCTTCTTGTTAAGAGAATATCTGTAATCTCTTGGCTTAGGACCGATTGCGACACCACCATGAACCCACTGAGGAGCACGGATAGAGCCCTGTCTTGCATGACCTGTTCCCTTCTGTCTCCATGGCTTTCTGCCGCCTCCGCGTACTTCTGTACGAGTAAGTGTTGACTGTGTACCCTGACGCTGATTTGCGAGGTAGTTTACTACCATAGCGTGCATAACAGCTTCATTTGGCTCAATTCCGAAAATAGCATCGGAAAGCTCAGTTTCTGCAACCTGCTTACCATTCATATCAAATACTGAAACCTTAGACATTTATGCTTCCTCCCTTCATTAAGCCTTTACACTATCAACGATGTAAACTATTCCGCCCTTAGGACCCGGAATAGCACCCTTGAGTGCGATAAGATTATTTTCTGCGTCAATCTTTACAACTTCAAGATTCTGTACTGTTACCTTTTCAGCACCCATGTGACCCGGAAGAGCCTTACCCTTGAATATACGGGATGGTGATGAACAAGCGCCCATTGAACCAGCGTGTCTGTGAACAGGACCTGTACCGTGTGTGGACTTGAGTCTTGCGTTGTTGTTACGCTTGATTGTACCCTGGAATCCTTTACCCTTGCTTGTACCGCTTACATCTACAGCATCGCCTACTGCAAATATATCAGCCTTGAGCACGTCTCCAACATTAACTGCGTCGCAGTCATCGATTCTGAATTCCTTCAGTGTCTTCTTGCATGCAACATCAGCCTTCTTGAAGTGACCCTGCATTGGCTTGTTTACATTCTTAATCTTAACGTCGCCATAACCGAGCTGTACTGAAGCATAACCGTCGTTTTCAACTGTCTTCTTCTGAACAACTACGCATGGACCGGCTTCGATTACTGTTACAGGAATAACCTTTCCTGTTTCGTCGAAAATCTGTGTCATACCGATTTTCTTACCGATCATTGTTTTCTGCATTTTTAATTCCTCCTAAGTTATTGGTTGACATATGTCAACTTGACTTTGGTGCTTTTACCGAAATTACTTTTCAGACATTTCGATGAGTACACCAGCCGGAATCTCAAGGCTTCCGAGAGTTTCCATTGTCTTGTTTGTCGGTCTGATAATGTCGATGAGTCTCTTGTGTGTTCTCATTTCGAACTGCTCACGGCTGTCCTTGTACTTGTGTACAGCACGGAGAATTGTAACGATCTCCTTATCAGTCGGCAGCGGGATTGGACCCGAAACTCTTGCACCGCTTCTCTTTGCTGCTTCAACTATCTTAGCTGCTGCTGCATCAACTATTGCGTGTTCGTAACCCTTGATTCTGATTCTGATCTTTTCCTTTTCAGCCATCTTTTTCGCCTCCTTATAAATTTTGCGGGGGGCATTGTTTTAAATTCGTAACACTTAGCCGTGTGTGTCCGTCTCTTTTACGCCAAAAAAGCCTGAAAAACATAGTTTCCAAGCTTGTAATACACACGAAAATACACACCTTGCCGATACGCAACTCGAGTATCGAGGTATTTTCCAAACCACACACAGTGTCCGTTATTACAATCGCCCGGTTTTCAAATCGGACATACTCCACGAAAATTCCCTGTCATACCGACAGCCACCTTTCGCTTCAACGCATATCATCTACGCGGTATCCTTAAACCGCTTATTTATTATAACATATTAACGAAAACAATGCAAGATTTTTTACAGATTCTAATTGTAAATTTTTTGTGAACAACTTCTTTACTGTAGTGTATTTTATCCTTTACTATAATTCTTCTCAGTATATACTATTTATAATATAATTATTTTTACTGCATGTTATTTTCAGATTTTTTCTTTACTTTAATATTTATCTTTTCCGGCAGTTTAAAACATATAGCGAAAATCAAATTTATTTTGACTTTCGCCATAATTTTCGTTAAATATGCATAATGCATTTTTTTCTGCGATACGTTATAATATTATTTAGTGTCAACAAGAATTGACGTTCACTATAATTTTTATTTAAAAAAGGACGTGCAGGATATGTCAAAAAAAGAAAATATCAAAGAAGCCGTAAAGAAAAAATCAGGGATTATCGGTGAGTTCAAGAAGTTTATCGCGAGAGGCAACGTTATCGACATGGCTGTTGGTGTTATCGTCGGTTCAGCATTTACCGCCATTGTAAACTCACTTGTAACTGACATTATCACTCCTCTTCTCGGAACCGTACTTGCAGGTATAAACTTCGAAAACCTCAAGATAACTATTCCATGGGGCGGACAGCCTGTTATCACTGTCGGTATCTTTATCAATGCCGTTATCAACTTCCTTCTTACTGCTGTATGTGTATTTATTCTTGTAAAAGCCATAAACGCACTTACAAAGAAAAAGGAAACACCTCCGGCTCCTCCGAAGCCATCTGAAGAGGTTCTTCTCCTCCGCGAGATAAGAGATCTTCTCAAAGAACAGCAGGACGTTACGGAAGAAAAATAATAAAATCCCATCAAAAAAATCAGACTGTACAGAAAACATACTGTACAGTCTTTTTTGTCAGAGTTTTTCCATACCGATATGTTACGAACATAAATTTAAATCAATTAATTTTACGCATTCATATATATTTTTTACAAAAAAATATCGTTATTAGCTTGACAAGAATATTTATACTATGATATGATTTATTTATCGTAAAAAAATTTACTAATATTTATATCCAGTATTTATAGTAAACAAAAAACAATCGGGGATTTATATCGGGAGGGGAAAAATGAAATCGATCCAGACTAAACTGATAGGACTTATCATGATAAGTATTATTGTATCAGTTGTATTTGTAGGCAGTGTAGGAATTCTTACTGCAAAAGCTGTTATCAATAAGGACTCTGAAAACTTCATGCACTCAATTTGCAACGAAAGAGCACAGCATCTTAACAATATATTTGCAAGAACAGAACAGTCTGTAAACATTCTTTCCCAGTATGTAGCGGATAATTTTGAAGGCGTTGATAAAATTGACGACGGAAGTGAATATCTTAAAGAATATGCGAAGCGCCTTGATAAGATTGCTCTGACAACCGCTGAAGAAACCGACGGTGCAGCATCTGTATATATAAAATTCAATCCTGATCTATCCCCGTCCACTCCCGGCTTATTCAGAGTAAAGAACGCTGAAACAGGAGAGTTTATTCCTCATCCGATGACCGATCTTTCCTCATATACTCCTGATGACACAGAACATGTCGGCTGGTACTATGAGCCTGTAAAGGCAGGAAGGCCTATGTGGCTTCTGCCTTACTACAACCGCAATATTGATATATATATGATCTCATATGTCGTGCCGGTCTACGTAAACGATATTCTTATCGGCATTGTTGGTATGGATATTGATTTTGAATATCTGACACAGCTGACTGACAGCATAAAACTATATGATACCGGCTTTGCCTTTCTTACTGATGTAAACTTCAATATAATCTATCACAAAAACATCTCCATGGGAAAATCAATACTCGAATTCAGCGAGAACTTCTCCAATGCACAAAACGCAGCCTCTATGAGTGAGAATTCCCTTCTCTGCTATACACGTGACGGCGTTGAAAAAAAGGCCGCATTCAGAATGCTTGACAACAGAATGTGCCTTGCGGTTTCCGCTCCTTCGTCCGAAATCGACAAAACCAGAAACGAGCTTGTGTGGCAGATAATAGTAATCGCTATGATTATCATGGGAGCTTTTCTTCCGATAACTGTTTCTGTAACAAAAAGGATTGTAGGCCCCCTGAGGGAGCTTAACTCAGCAGCACAGGAAATCGCCGATGGAAATCTCGATATTGTTCTTAACTGTAACGCAAAAGATGAAGTCGGCACACTCACCCGCAGCTTCAAAGAAACTGTGACACAGTTAAAGCTAAGGATCGATTATATTAACAGCCTTGCATATGCAGACAAGCTTACAGGTATAAAAAACAACACAGCATATCTTCACGATATATCCGGAATAAAAGAAGAAATAAATAACGGTACGGCTGATTTTGCTGTTGCTGTTGTTGATGTAAACGGACTAAAGTTTATAAACGACACCTATGGTCACAACTGCGGAAATACACTTATTATCACTGCAGCCAAGCTTCTTTCAGAGGCTTTCGGAAAAGAATCTGTATACCGTACAGGCGGAGACGAATTTACTGTCATTCTGAAAAATACCGGAAGTCAGAAGATACAAAAGCTTCAGGACGAATTTACAAGGCTGCTTGATAATCAGAATGGAGAAATAATTCTTTCAGCCGCAATAGGTACTTCTGTATTTGACAAAAATACAGACGAAAGCTATGATGAGGTTTACAAAAGAGCCGATGAACTTATGTATACCCGAAAATCCCGCATGAAAGCAAACGGAGAAAGCAGCAGCATGGCATAACCCGTATATAAAAAGCTCACAGCTTTTGTTTCTGACAAGACTGTGAGCTTTTTATTTTTCGTATATTTTTTTACTGCTGCAATATTATAAAAAAATACTAAAACCCTTTTAAAACACTTAAATTATGCCTGTTTATGAATATACCCCAACCCATCATATACTTTATGATAATACAATGATTAAATCTGTACAAACATACTCGTTTTTTTTGCTTTATTAATAAAAAGCACTTGAAATACAATACTCAAAAATGTTATAATAAACATTATTCGTATTTATCACAAAAAACTAAAACTACGGACTCTCTGCCGCAATACCGGCAGTCATATCGGAGTCATTTACTCCGACAAATTTTTTCTCTATCACTCTGCAAAGTCCGCTTCCGATTATGCAAAGGAAGAACCAGATAAGTGAGAACGGAAGACATATCTGTCCTAAAAAGTTTGCAGGTACATCCGAATAATCCCACACATTCCATTTCATAATTATATTCACAAAAAAACCAACCACTAACTCAGCTGCAGTAATAAATATCGTTCCGGCAAAGCATCGGGCAAAAAGATTCATCTTACTTTCGGTAGTTATATGATATATGAACGCAAGACAGGCACCTCCTGTCAGAGTCATCGACCAGTGGGTACGTCCTCTTGCGGCAATTTCGATAAGGCTGTAAAGAAAACAGCCGAACAAAAAAACATAAGCTATCTCTCCGAGCTTTCGCATAGCTTATCAGCTCCTTTTTTATAAACATTATAATGTTATTATTATACGTTTTTATTTTAGGATATTCATAAAAATTAATCATATACAACTTATGGAATTGCACAACATAAAAAAAGCTCATAAAAAGCTTTATAAAAAAACATTTCTGAAAGGCATTTCATACTATGAGAAAAAGCGGTATACTATTGCATATTTCAAGTCTCCCGTCAGAGTACGGCATCGGAAAAATGGGAGCACAGGCATACAAGTTTGTTGATTTTCTTGACGAATGTCAGATAGGTCTGTGGCAGATACTTCCTCTGTCTCCGACAAGCTACGGAGATTCTCCGTATCAGTCCTTTTCTGCATTTGCCGGAAATCCCTACTTTATAGATTTTGAGATTCTTGAAGCTGGCGGACTTCTGCACCGCTCCGAATACGCGAACATAAAATGGGAACAGAATCCCGATACTATAGATTACGAGTTCCTCTATAACAATGTATACGATGTACTGAAAAAAGCATATGCACGTTTCAGACCGTCACAGAGCTACAAGCTTTTTGAGCTTGTGAGCAGAGACTGGCTTGATGACTATGCGCTGTTTATGTCACTGAAGTCATACTACAAGGGCGAACCATGGTACAAGTGGCCTGAAAATATTGCAATGGCCGAAAACGAAGCTGTTGACTATGCAAAGGATATTCTGAAAGACGAAATAAAGTTTCACAAGTTCATTCAGTTCTGCTTCTATCAGCAGTGGAATCAGCTGAAAAAATATGCAAATCAAAAAGGAATAAGCATCATAGGCGATATCCCGATATACGTATCACACGACAGCGCTGAGGTATGGAAAATGCCTGAGCTTTTCTGTCTTGACGAACAGAAAACTCCTATAGCAGTAGCCGGCTGTCCGCCTGACTGCTTCTCACCTACCGGTCAGCTCTGGGGAAATCCTCTCTACGACTGGCGTTATCACAAGCGTACAGAGTTTGACTGGTGGATAAAACGACTCAAAAACGCCTCGGAAACCTATGACATAATCCGTATAGACCATTTCAGAGGCTTTGAAAGCTTCTACTGTATCCCATACGGAAACGAAACAGCAGAGGTAGGTATATGGCAAAAAGGTCCTGATGCTGATATTTTCAAAAAAGCTGAAGCTGTACTCGGCAAGCTTAATATCATTGCCGAAAATCTTGGTTTTATCACGCCTGAAGTGCAGAGAATGCTTGACAAAACAGGATATCCGGGAATGAAGGTAGTTGAGTTCGCTTTTTCTGACAGCGAAAACGAATATTTTCCGCATAACTTTACTACAACACACTGTTACTCATATACCGGTACTCATGACAACGACACTCTTGTCGGATGGTACAAATCCCTCGACAAGGCTTCTCTTGAGTTCTGCAGGGATTATCTTAACGTAAAATACGACAACGAAATTCCTGACGCAATGCTCAGGACTGTATGGTCGGGAATCTCAGAGGCAGCTATAGCGCAGTTTCAGGACGTTATCGGCGCAGACACAGAATGTCGTATGAACACTCCGTCAACTTTTTCCGGCAACTGGAAATACCGTGCCCAAAAATCAGATTTTACAAAAGAACTTAAAGAAAAGCTTCTCAAGCTCAATACACTGTACAACCGCTGCAGTAAACCAATAAAAAAAACAGAAAGGATTGATTTTAATGAACAAGCAGAGTTTTCTGAAGGATTTAAAAGAAGAACTTCTACGCCTTAAGAATGAAGGAGTAACATCACCCCATACGCTCCATAACGTACTCGGAAATACAGTTATGAAGCATATCTCAGATGGCTGGAAGGAAAGCCGTCAGGCACATCTTGACTCAAGACGCGCCTGCTACTTTTCTATGGAATTTCTTATAGGACGTTCAGTTTTTAACAATCTCCTGTGTCTTGATATATATAACGAAGCTTCAAAAGCCTTTGAAGAATTCGGTTACTCACTTTCCGATCTTGAAGAAACTGAAGACGCTGCCCTCGGAAACGGCGGTCTCGGACGACTTGCAGCATGCTTTCTCGACAGCGCAGCCACTATGAATGTTCCGCTCGACGGCTACGGTATACGCTACAAGTATGGTCTTTTCAAGCAGAAAATCGAAAACGGCTTCCAGGTAGAAGAAGCAGATAACTGGACAAAGCACGGCGATGCATGGTCAGTCCGCTGCGACAGTGAAGCTGTTGAAATAAAATTCAGCGACCGTACAGTTATGGCTGTTCCCTATGATATACCCGTAACAGGCTATAACACAAAGAACGTCGGAACTCTCCGTCTGTGGCAGTCTGAGGCGCTGACAGACTTTGATTTCAAGCTTTTCAACGAACAAAAATATATAGAAGCCAACGCCGAAAAAATCTACGCTGAGGATATTTCCAGAGTACTCTATCCTAACGATGATACAAGAGAGGGTAAGAAGCTGAGACTCAGACAGCAGTATTTTTTCTGTGCTGCTTCCCTCTATGATATAATCAGAAAGCATAAACAGAACCATAAGGATATAAAAACTCTCAGCCAATATGTAACTATACAGCTCAACGATACCCATCCTGTAATCTCGATCCCTGAGCTTATAAGACTCCTTACAGTAAACGAAGGAATGACCTTTGACGAAGCTTTTGATGAAGCAAGAAAGATTTTCAACTATACAAACCACACTATCATGCCTGAAGCTCTCGAAAAATGGGACAGCAGTCTTATAAAAGAACTCCTCCCTGATATCTATGATATTATTTTTATGATAAACGAACGCTTCATGTCCGATATATACAAGCTCTGTCCGGAGGATGAGAAAAATATCCGCATCACAGATTCTGTATCCAGAACAGCACATGACTCAAAGAGCTTCCGCAGCACCATAAAAAATATGATGATCATTGATAACAACAATACTGTACATATGGCAAATATGGCTACCTACTGTTCATCATATGTAAACGGCGTTGCACGCATACACACAGAGATACTTAAGTCATCGACACTTAAAAACTGGTACGAAATCTACCCTGAAAAATTCCAGAACAAGACAAACGGTATAACCCAGAGAAGATGGCTCGCACTCTGCAACAAGGAGCTCTCAGGTCTCGTTACAGGACTTCTCGGAAGCAACAAATGGATAACGGAGCTTTCGGAGCTTAAAAAGCTCACATCATACGCAGATGATGAAATGATAATAGAAAAGTTCCTTGAGATAAAAAAAGAAAAGAAAAAACAGCTCGCTGAGTTTGTCCTTCAAAAAGAAAATATCAAGGTAGATCCTGACAGTATTTTTGATATACAGATAAAACGTCTTCACGAATACAAAAGACAGCTTCTTAACGCCTTCTCTATCCTGTATATATACTTCGGAATAAAAGACGGTTCTATCAGAAACTTTACACCTACAACATTTTTCTTCGGTGCAAAGTCTGCTCCCGGTTACAGACGTGCAAAGGCTATCATCAAGTTCATAAACGAAATAGCCGCTCTTATCGAAAAGGACAATGATGTAAACAAGCTCATAAAGGTAGTGTTTGTTTCAAACTACAACGTTTCCTACGCTGAAAAGCTCATTGCCGCTGCAGATGTGTCTGAACAGATATCTACAGCCGGAACAGAAGCTTCAGGTACAGGAAACATGAAGCTTATGCTCAACGGTGCTGTAACTCTCGGCACTCTTGACGGTGCAAACATCGAAATAGCAGAAGAAGCAGGCACTGAAAACAACTATATCTTCGGTGCAACCGTAAACGAGCTCGAAGCTATCATGCCTTACTATGAGAGCAGAAAGCTTGTAGCTGAAAACCCAAGGATAAAACGCGTTATAGAGACCCTTATAGACGGAACTGTCAGCGATGGAGGAAGCGGAGATTTCAGAGAGCTCTACACCTCACTCCTTGACGGCGCAAGCTGGCATAAACCAGACAACTACTATCTGCTAGGTGATCTTGAGAGCTATGTCAAGGCAAAGCTCAGATGCAACAGCGACTACAAGGACTCCGGTACATTCGGCAGAAAAATGTGGCTGAATATGTGTAACGCAGGCAAATTCAGTTCAGACAGAACAATAAAAGACTACGCAGAAAATATTTGGCACGTTAAATAAAATTAATTCCCGTATACACTTGAAAGTTTCAAAGAAAACTGATATAATGTATACGGGTATTTTTATACTATGAAAATTAATTTTTTGGAAATGAGGAATTAAAAAATGCCAAGTAGTATTGTTATCGGAACTCAATGGGGCGATGAAGGAAAGGGAAAAGTAATAGATATTCTTGCATCGCAGGCTGAAGTAGTGGTACGTTCCCAGGGCGGAAACAACGCAGGTCATACTGTAGTAAACAACGGTGTTACCTACAAGCTTCACGTTATCCCTTCCGGAATACTCTATCCGGACACACTCTGCCTTATCGGCGCAGGCGTTGTTATAGATCCAAAGAGTTTCTTACAGGAACTTAAAACTCTGACCGACAAAAACATCTCCACAAAAAACCTGAAAATAGATCCGCGTACACACGTTGTTATGCCTTGGCATATCGTTCTTGACGGTCTTTCAGAAGAATTCAGAGGAAGCAGCGATATCGGCACAACAAAACGCGGAATCGGTCCTTCATATATGGATAAGTATGAGCGCAGCGGTATCAGAATGTATGATCTTATACACCCTGAGATTTTCAAGGAAAAAGCAGCTGCATCAGGTCGTCTCAAGAACGAAATAATCACAAAGGTATACGGCGGTGAAGCTCTCAACATCGACGAGATTATTACCGAATACATCGAATACGGCAAACAGCTTGCACCTTTTGTTGACGACGTATCAGTACTCTGCTACGAAGCTCACAAGGCAGGCAAAACAATAATGTTTGAAGGTGCTCAGGCTACACTTCTTGATATTGACTTCGGTACATATCCTTACGTTACATCATCTCATCCTGTATCAGGCGGCGTATGCGTAGGAACAGGCGTAGGTCCAAAAATGATCGACAGGATTATCGGTGTTGCTAAGGCTTATACAACAAGAGTAGGTAAGGGACCTTTCCCTACAGAGCTTAACGATGAGATCGGTGAAAAGATAAGAAACGTAGGCGGCGAGTTCGGTACAACAACAGGCCGTCCGAGAAGAACAGGCTGGTTCGACGCTGTTATACTCCGACACTCTGTAAGAGTAAACGGACTTGATGGTATCGCTCTCAACAAGCTCGACACTCTCAGCGGTCTTGGTGATCTCAAGGTATGTACAGCTTACCGCAAACCAGACGGAACAGTTATTGAACATTTTCCGGCAGCTCTCGAAGATCTTGACGGTTGTGAACCTATATATGAAACAGTCAAGGGCTTTGACGAGGATATTTCCGGATGCAGAACATTTGACGAGCTTCCTGAAGCATGCAAGGCATACATCAAGCGCGTAGAAGAGCTTTGTGAGTGCCCTGTTACTATGATCGGTGTTGGTCCGGACAGAGCTCAGATTATTATCAGAGACTAATCTCATGATGATCAGGAGGTAACTATCAAATGGCAGACAATAATCACAATCTCGATGGTATTCAGGCACCAGCACTTGAAGAGACTACTTATGACCCTTCAAAATCAGCCAAGCGCTCTCTTGATGGTATTCAGGCACCGACACTTGAAGACACAACATATATCCCTGAAAAAAGAAATTCGGGATTAAATGATGTTGTCGCTCCTACACTTTCTGACACATATACACCGGGCGTTACTCAACCACAGACTAATCCTCAGTTCCAGCAGTATGGTACACCTCAGCCTCAGGTAAGTCAGCAGTTTCAACAGTACGGTGCTTCTCAGCAGCCTCATGTGAGTCAGCAGTTTCAGCAGTACGGTGCTTCTCAGCAGCCTCATGTGAGTCAGCAGTTTCAGCAGTACGGTACTTCTCAGCAGCCTCATGTGAGTCAGCAGTTTCAGCAGTACGGTGCTTCTTTGCAGCCTCAGGCAAGTCAGCAGTTTCAGCAGTATGGTGCTCCTTTGCAGCCTCAGGCAAGTCAGCAGTTTCAGCAGTATGGTGCTTCTCAGCAGCCTCAGGCAAGTCAGCAGTTTCAGCAGTATGGTGCTCCTTTGCAGCCTCAGAAACCGGAAAGAAGCCTTGATGATGTTCAGAAACCAATGCTTGATGACGAGCCTCCGGTTCAGGAAAGATACGTTCCGAAGTTTGTTGATCCGGATCTTGAAGCTGCAAAAAAGCAAGCTGTTGACAGAGCAATAAAAAGCTCTCTTAACTCTGTTCCCGATAGCTTTGATGAAGAAAAAAGCCGTGAAGCATACAGAGCTTTTATGCGTGAAAAGGACGCAGATCTTGCAAAAAAAGGCGGAATTTATGTTATTATCCTTATGATACTCGGCATGATCTCCGGTCTGCTCACTCTTCTTTATTCATTCGGCTCACTTAAGGACACAACACCGGAAATACTCGATACGTTCAACATGATTTACATGATAATGGGTGTGCTGTTTCTCGTAGGAGGAGGCATTATGCTTGTAAAATCCAAGAGCACGCAGAAGATAGCTGCCAACATCTTCACTATAGGCACTATTCTTCACGTTATCCCGGGTGTTTTCTTAATGCTTTCTAAGGAATCAAGAGGCTCAGCAATCCCGATGTATATCGCCATACTTATACTTAACATCATAGTCTGCTTTGTATACGGTTCAAGCGAGCCTATCAAAAAGCACTATAACGGACATGGTCGTGACGATTATTATTAAGATTTTTTGTAACTGTTCAGGAGTATAGCCCATCCTGAAAAAAATAAAGGTTTTCAACATAGCATAGTTGATAATATCTTGTTAAAATCTCTAATAGAAATGATATCTTTTTAGTAGTATAATAA
>SVNR01000042.1 GCA_015066815.1 Ruminococcus sp. | reverse complement strand
CTCAGCTTCTCGGTTATGCTGTAAGCACTGATATATTTGAAGCAGGAACAGTATTCAGGGTAAGATCTCTTGAAGCTGACTTTGAAGTTACAGCAGATGACAGCCTCTATATACTTGTTGATCGCTATGGAAGTGCATATCCGTCTCAAAAAGACAAGTTTGAAAGCACGTATGAGCCGTCATATGAAGATTTTATAATAGGCTCTGACTATAAGCCGCATGCCATAAGTCATGACATGCATTCTAAGGAGCTTGTTTTTTCAAGTTGCCGCTCTAAAGGAGGAACAAAAATCTTTGCAGGCTGTCTTGAGCGGAACACCAAGCTGTATACCGGATGGAGCAAGCAAAGCTACACATCAGGAAAAGCAGGAGATTATCTTGTTGTACGCATGGACGATCCGGATGATATGTATATCATTGAAAGAGAACGATTCGGCGAAATATATCAGAGGGAGAACAGGAAAAAAATATAAAAATCTGATTTTTTAAGACAATTTTTTTCTTGCAAAATACTTTAAGATATGATAAAATATTATTATTGATATGCATATTTATTGACTACGGAAGCTACGTGCATATCGGCTGATAGTACTGCAAAAAAATAACAAGTGTAAGAAGGTGAAACTTTTATGGACGGTGATCCGGGGTGTATTTATTTTTATCAAAAGAATTATCCGTTCAGAAAAGTTTTCCGGTGAACACCCTGCTTATGTCCGGTTTTCTGATCGGATAGGGAAGGGTGTTTTTTTATGATGCAGATTTTTAAAACGACAGACGGAAATATCAGCACCATTGCATCAAAAGAAGAAGGCTGCTGGATATCTCTTGTTTCTCCTACAGAGGAAGAAATAATCAGGGTTGCTGTCGAAAACGGTATTGAGATAGACGATATGAGAGCTGCACTCGACGATGAGGAACGTTCACGTATCCAGATCGAAGATAACTATACAATGATAATCGTTGACGTTCCGATGACGGAAATAAGAAGCAATAAGCAGTGTTATATAACGATTCCTATGTCTATAATTCTCGTAAACAAGACAATCATCACCGTATGTCTTGAAGAAACCGAGGTTCTCAGAGCTTTTGCCCAGTCAAAGATACGGAACTTTCATACTCATATGAAAACAAGATTTGTGCTGCAGATACTCTATAAAAACGCTTCACTGTTCCTGCTTTACCTCAGAAACATCAACAGACAGAGTGAAGTTATCGAAGAAAACATGCACAAGTCAACAAAAAACAAAGAGCTCATAGAGCTTCTTGAGCTTGAAAAGAGCCTTATGTACTTTACAACATCACTTCGTTCAAACGAAATGGTTCTCGAAAAGCTTCTGAAAACAGAAAGCGTTAAAAAATATCCTGAGGACAAGGAGCTTCTTGAGGATGTTATAATCGAGAACAAACAGGCTATAGAGATGTCTAACATCTACACAGGCATTCTGAGTGGTATGACAGACGCATTTGCTTCTATTATAAACAATAACCTCAACATTATCATGAAGATACTTGCAACAATAACTATTGTTCTTTCTATTCCTACAATGATATTCAGTGCATACGGAATGAACCTTAATTCATCCGGAATGCCTCTGTCGCAGAGTCCGTATGGATTTGTACTGGTCATAGTATTTACGATTGTTCTGACTCTCATAGTCGCCTTTATTTTCTTTAAGAAAAACCTTTTTTAGATATTTCCAAAAAAAGTTTTGCAAAGATATATACAATCAAAAAAAGGATGCCCATCTGAAAAGCGGTATCCTTTTTTGTTGCTTTTTTATTGCTGTTCATTCACAGATAACGTAGATACGTACTCTTGTAAATGAGGAATGTATCGGAATGTTTTTTATCTGACAAGTATTCAGGCGAAGGTGAAAGGTGCAGGGAAATCGCAAAGCCCTGCAGAGAAAGGTCTTTAACAAAAAAAGTCAGCCGGATAAGTGATTTTTTAATTTCTTTCCCATGATATAAAAAAATGTATTGACAGGCCTTATTCTGTCTGATATACTAATAAATGAGTGCAAAGAACACTTTAACGGTTTAAAGTGGCGATAATTTAAATTATGACAGGAGGAACTCAGATGATATTGGCAATCCTGATACTCTATGTACTGATGATGATCGGCATAGGAGTATCAACACACAGTAAAAGCGCGTCTGTAGACGGGTTTGTTCTCGGAGGCAGAAACGTAGGCTCATGGCTTACGGCATTTTCATTTGGTACATCATACTTCTCGGCTGTTGTTTTTGTAGGCTACGCAGGACAGTTCGGCTGGAACTATGGTGTGTCAGCAACATGGATAGGTATAGGAAATGCGGTTCTTGGAAGCGCACTTGCATGGATAGCTCTCGGAAAAAGAACGAGATCCATGAGTACGCATCTTAACGCTTCTACAATGTCCGAATTTTTTGAAAAAAGATATAACTCTAAAAAACTGAAGATATCTTCAGCAATCATTATTTTTATTTTCCTTATACCTTATACAGCTTCGGTATATAACGGACTTTCAAGACTTTTTTCAATGGCGTTTGATATTGACTATGCAGTGTGTATCATAGCCATGGCTGCGCTGACTGCTGTGTATGTGATAATCGGCGGATATACGGCAACTGCAATCAGTGATTTTATACAGGGAATAATAATGCTCGGCGGAATTGTTTCAGTGGTGCTTTTTGCACTTAACGGAAAGGGCGGTTTTTCTTCCGTTATGAAACAGCTCGGAGATATAGAGGTAAACGGCAGTACAGATGTACTCAACTCTGTTTTGGGTCCTGATCCTATAAACCTTGCAGGTGTTGTAATACTTACATCACTTGGTACCTGGGGACTACCTCAGATGGTGCATAAGTTCTATGCGATAAAAAACGAAGATGCAATCAAAAAAGGAACTGTTATCTCAACTCTTTTTGCGCTTGTAGTTGCAGGAGGTTCATATTTCCTTGGTGGCTTCGGAAGAGTTTACTGTACTGCTGATGCTTCAGATGGTTCAGGAAGAGAACTTATCAGTACACTTGCTAATGGTAAGCTCGACTTTGACGCTATTATTCCGAGTCTTCTCGGTTCATGTCTTCCGGATATAATGATCGGTCTTGTCGTTGTTCTTGTTCTTTCAGCGTCTATGTCAACGCTTTCTTCACTTGTTCTTACTTCAAGCTCGACTGTTACTATAGATCTTGTTCGTCCGGCTATGAAGGGTAAGTTAAGTGAAAAGAATGAAGTGCTTGTTATGAGACTGTTTATAGCCTTTTTCCTTATCATATCCGTTATACTCGCTCTTAACAAGAACGCATATATTTCAACTCTTATGTCTATTTCATGGGGTGCTCTTGCAGGTGCATTTCTTGCACCGTTCATGTACGGACTTTACAGTAAGAAGGTTACAAGAGCTGCTGTTACAGCAAGCTTTATTTCAGGTGTAGGAATTACCGTTATACATATGTTTATTTTCAGTCTCGGATTTTTCCCGGAAGCAACAAAAGCCGCAGCATCCATGAAGCTTAATATGGCTTCTCCGATAAACGCCGGTGCAATAGCTATGATAGCAGGACTTATCATAGTACCGTTGGTGAGTCGTTTTACTAAAAATTCGGATCAGGAACAGCTCGAAAAGGCTTTTGACTGCTATAAAAAGTAATAAACTCAAGTAATGAAATGAAAAAAAACTGTAATGAATGGTATTGAAGATAATTTCACTCTTTGGTAAAATATTATCAGTGACAGGGGATAACCCCCACCGATAAAAGCCAGACATAGGAGAATGAAAATATGAAGAAATTATTTGAAGAAGTAACAGGAAAAACAGTTTACAATTTATTTGAAGAGGGAACTGATGATAAGAGATACGGAATAACAGTAACCTCAGAAAATGAAAGTGTAAGCATATGCGATATAACAACCGTGTTTGAAAAAGCATATGAGATTTATGAGCTTCTTATAAAAAATTTTGTATCACCCATTCACACCAAGTACATAATTACAGATATGATATCATAAAAATAAAACACACTCCCGGAAACATAACCTCCGGGAGTGTGTTCGTGTTTTTACAGACGTTTTTTGTTTTTCATCATTCCAAGCAGTTCAAGTACAGCGCAGTACTTATCTACAATGATTATCACTACAGACTCTGCAAAACGAGGTTTTTTCAATGTGACAGGCCACATATGAGATAAAATTATATCAGCTTCTTTTTCAGTCAGTTCAAACGAGTCAGAAGCATTTGCAAGTGCAGCTGCAGGATGCGAACGCATATGTCCGACTCCTTTGTTGTTTTTGTTAAATTCTTTTCTGTCATAGAAAAAATAATCGTGCAGAAGTCCGGCACGTGCAGCTGCTTTGGCGTCGAGGTTTAAAAATCTGCATATACGATAATTACGGTATGATACGCTCAGACAATGCCTGAGTCTTGTGGTGTTTTTGTGATGTATGATTTCTTCAAGGCTGAGGGTTTTTTCAGTAAGAAGATCGTGTATATATTCGATATAAAGTTTATCCTTTAACAATTGTGATGCTTTCATTTTTTCATCCTTTCGTACAAATTAACGAAAATATTTCCTGAATAAGGAAATGAGAGTTGTTATGTTATGCATTATGTATTGATTTTAGTATATTACAAGGAGCTATAATGACTTTTTTTTATTATAACATCACAAATAACAAAAGTCAAAGGAAAAAACTATTGAAAAAAATTGATAAATGTGTTAGAATATATAAGATATGTTATGAGTAAAAAATGATTTGGTTTATAAAAAATAATCCCAAAAAAGGTGTGAGTGCTTTGAATAAAAGTAATAAAAAACAAGAAATGAATTACAAGCCTGCAGAGAAGAAAAAGAAAGACCCTATGGTGCTGGCTGTATGCGTATGCGGATTGGTCACTATACTTGCCCTCCCGGTCGTAGGTTATTTTGTTTCAAAGGATCATACTCCTGTGAACAACCCTGAGGTTTCAAGTGGAAACGCCGGATGGAACAGTGTAAACGGTGAAATGTTCTATATCGATCCTAAAACCAATAAAAAAGCAGTTGGTGTTTATAATATCCAGGGAGAAAACTACCTTTTCGACAACGATGGCGGTATTACTCCGGGATGGACAACCCTTGACGGAAACGTTGTATATGTTTCCAAGGAAGGAATTCTTGCTTCAGGGCTTTATCAGATAGGTTCTGACTGGTTTTATTTTGATGAGGAGAGTTTCGGAATATATACAGGCTTCAAGGCTGTTGACGGTAATATATACTGCTTCCGTGATGACGGAAAGGCAATGGTTGATTTTCAGCATATCGATGGTAACGATTACTACTTTAACTCAGACGGCATAATGCAGACCGGCTGGTTCCAGACAGGAGACGGCAAAAACTATTATGCTAACGATGATGGTCAGCTTGCAACAGGTTGGAAGATTCTCGATGACGGTACTCATTATTTTATGGATGATTTCAGTGCTGCAAACGGAGAAGTTCTTGTTGATGATACAGTTTACGTGTTTGACGAGTTCGGTTGTCCTGAAAACACAGCCGAAGTAACAACTGAAGCTCCTGTAGTAACAACAGAGGTAGTAACTACAACCGAAGCAGTAACCGAAGCTGTAACAGAGGCGCCTGAGATTACAGAAGCTCCTGTTGTATCAGAGCCTGTCGAGGAACCTTCTCTTCCTGATGAGCCGGCAAAGAAACAATACCTCAGATCAGACGGTATGCCGTATACAGGTTCAAACTCGATTGACGGAAAACAGTATTTCTTTGATGACAACGGATATGCTCTTCCTGTAGGATTTTCATCATACGGCGATAACGGAAATGTATACTATACATACGAAGATGACACAGTAGCAACAGGTCTTGTTACTATCGGATATGCAAAGTATTTCTTCAATGGCGATGGTGTTATGCAGAAAGGTTTCCAGACTGTTGACAACAAAACCTGCTTCTTTGCCCAGGACGGAAAAATGGCTCACGGTTTCAGAGTTATAAACGGATACACTTATTTCTTCAGCTGGGATGACGGAAGTATGCAGAAGGGATATATATCTGTAAGGGGAGAAAGATACTTCCTTGATGAAAACGGAATATTACAGCAGGGCTGGATCAATATGAACGGTTATGAATATTACTTTGCTTCTGATGGACGAGGAGTAGAAGGCTACAGAATTATAGACGGAGTAAAATACTACTTCAATTCTGACGGTATTCTCCAGAAGGGCTTCCAGATAATAAACGGTACTGTATATTATTTTGGTGATGGCGCTATCTTCCCAGGAAAATACGAATACAACGGCGAACTCAGAAACTTTAACGAAAACGGTATGATGACAGAATAGACCGGAGAATAAAAATAAAACTGTAATTATAAAACAGGAAGCTGACTTCTGAAAAATCAGAATCAGCTTCCTGTTTGTTTTATAAAAAATCCTTATCCAGCTTTTTTTCGATATACTGTATTCATTAAAAAGCTTTTGAGTTCATTGTCTGAAAAAATCTTAGGAGTACCGGTCATACGTGCATCTGCCTGAGCTCTTTTTACGATAAGGTCTGTGTCTTCGCTGCGGAATTCTTCGATATAGTCAGGAATGTTGAGCTGATGACAAAGCTCTTTTATTTTTTCTATAAATATAAACGCATTTTCAAGCTCTGCGTTTTTGTTCTGAGTAAAACCGCAGTGGTAAGAAAACGTAGACAGATCTTTTTTGATGTAGTTTATATAGTCTTCAAGAAGATAAGGCAGAAGAACAGCGCAGGACTTTCCTTGAGGAATACCGTAAAGCTCTTCAAACCTGTTTGCCAGTGCATAAACATATCCGCCGCTTGCACGTCTGAAGGAGACTCCTGCATAGTGTGAAGCCTTCAGTAAGTTAAGACGTGCAGTCTGATTATCAGGATCCTTATAGGCAGTCAGAAGATTTTCGAATATCATACGGCATGCCTTTGGCGCAATCTGTGTATCGCCGTAAAACCTCTCGGAAAAAGTTCCTATGTATGATTCGATAGCCCTTGTCAGCGATGACATTCCACCATAAGCTATGAGTGTAGGCGGAAGTGTGTCAGTAAGATCAGGATCGAGTGAAACAGCACACGGAACGTATTCTGAAGAAAGAACCGGATACTTCTTGCCTTTGCTGTCAGTAAGAAAGGCAATCATGGAGATCTCTGCGCCTGAGCCGAGTGTTGTCGGAGCAGCATATATCGGAGGTGATTTTTTTAGTACTGCGGTGTAGTCCATGATGTAGTGAAGGTTTTTGGAAGGATTAGCTGCTCTGAGGGCAATAAGCTTTGCACAGTCTATGACTGTTCCGCCGCCTATTGCAGCTACTGAGTCGCAGTTGTTCTCTTCATACAGTACAAGTCCTTTTTCTACACTTTCAGAATCAACATTTGAGTTAGGTACAGTATATATTACAAACTCTATATTTTCTTCTTTTAGTGTATCAGTAAACCCTGTAATTGTTCCGCATTCAAGAACTGTATTGCTTACTGCTATAAAAACTTTTTTGCAATTATCTGCAGCCATTATATCAGCAAGCTGAAGCAGTGAGCCTGAGCCGTTATACCGTTCTGTTATGCCGATTTTTTTCAGTTTCATCATGCCGCATGACATAAGCTGCATGGGCGTTAAAAATTTTTTTGTTATTTTCATATTAATAATCCCCTTAATCATAATATATACTTATTATAACTCATAATATGACAAAAGTCAACCATAAAAATCACTCGTAATTATTGAAAACATACAACAACGTCGATGCGTTATTTTTTTTTAGGTAAAATCCTTTGAGGATAAGATTTTTTTAACGTGATTTTTTCTGCTGTAAAACCACAATATAGTGAAAGCCAGAATAAATCTGACTGTAATCATAATGATTTTATTTTTGTTTCATCGCACATTTACTGACTACAAAAGCTTAGTGCATATCGGCTGACAGTAATCCTATAAAAATATTTTTGTTGCAAAGCTTATACAAACTATAGTATAATATACTTATTCGGAAGAAAAATTCAGCAAATAAAGAGGATTTTTTTATTATGAAAACAATCATCATCAACAGTAACGACGCAAATCAGCGTCTGGATAAATTCATAACAAAAACCTTCCCGAAGCTTCACAAGAGTGCTCTTTACAAGGCGATAAGAACAAAAAACATAAAGCTTAACGGAAGACGATGCGATATTTCTACGAGGCTGAGTGAAGGGGACGAGTTAAAAATCTTTATAAACGACGAGCTTCTCGGAGCGCAAAAAAAAGAGAAACCTCACACCTTCAAAAAAGGTGCTTCTCTTAATTTGCGTGATATAATTTATGAGGATGAAAACATAATTCTTATAAACAAAAAGCCCGGAGTTCTAGTTCACAGCGATAAGAATAATCAGGAGGATACGCTTGCTGACCGCCTGAAAAACTACCTTTACAGGATAAAAGAGTACGATCCGGAAGCTGAAAACTCTTTTGTTCCTGCACTTTGCAACAGGCTTGACAGAAATACAGCCGGCATAGTTATAGGGGCAAAAAACGCAGCTTCTCTGAGAGAAATAAACAAGAAAATAAAAGAAAACAGCATAGTGAAAAAATATCTCTGTCTGCTTGCATGTGCACCGCCTGCCGAAAAAGCAACCCTTGTCGCTTATCACAGCAAGGACAATAAAACCAACACGGTAACTATAAGCGGTAAGGAGACTGAGGGGAGTAAGCAGATAATCACAAAGTACCGTATCATAGATAAAAACTATAAAAACGCAGTGCTTGCAGAAGTAGAGCTTGTTACAGGACGTACTCATCAGATAAGAGCACATATGGCGCATATAGGATGCCCTATAATAGGCGATGTAAAGTACGGAAATAAATCCGTAAACGAAAAATACAAGCTTCCGTATCAGGCGCTCTGTGCGTACAGGCTTGTGTTTTCTGTTACAAACGAAAAAAATCTCCTTTCCTATATAGAAGGAAAGGAGTTCGAAAACAGAGATGTCTGGTTTTTAACAGATTAAAAATATTTTTATCAGTACGGAGTGATCTTATGACCTTCCTTAGGTGCAAAGAAAAATCCGAAAGCGGCACCGATAAGTCCGCCGAGTATGTGTGAAAGCTGTGAAATATTGTCGTGTCCGAAGGAATTGATAAACTCTTTTCCTATGTAAGCTATACCGGCAAGTATAAGTGTAACTGGTATTTTTCCTTCTTTTATGTCTCCGCATGATGCAAGAAGGATAAACATAAATACGATTCCGCTTGCACCGCAAAGTGATACGTTGAAGAACAGTACATTGATAAGACCAGTAAGCAGGGCAGTAATAGCTATCATGAATGTGAGTCTTTTGCTGCCGTACTTTTCTTCAAGCATAGGTCCGAGTATCAGAATGAAACTGAAGTTACCTGCGAAGTGTTCCCAGCCGCTGTGTCCTATTACATGAGTAAACAGTCTTATGTAAAACAGCGGATTGAGAAGAGAGCCTCTTGAAACAACAAAAAGGCTGTGAAAAGCTCTTGCTCCGGGGAGAGTGCTGATAAGCTGAACAACAGCTGCGATAATAGTAAAAGTAATAATTACCGGAGCGTTGTAGTCAAACTTAGATAGTATTTTTTTCATTTTTAAACCTCCAATATTTTAAATTTTTTGATTTTATTATAAGTTATTTTATCACAAACAATCATATCTGTCAATGATAAAGCCTGATTTTTCAGATGCTATGGATTTTCTTATACAAACACATACAGCCATCCTGAAAAGGACGGCTGTATGTGTAGTGTAGTTTACCCGTTAGGGCAAGTTTATCATTACAGCGGATGCTGTAGTAGTGGCGTGGTATTATGCTTCCGGTTCGAGTACGGCGTAGTTTCCGTCGCCTCTCTTGTAAACAACATTTATTATGCCGGTAGCAGCGTTGCTGAACATAAAGAAGCTGTGTCCGAGGAGGTTCATCTGAAGTATAGCTTCATCAAGATCCATTGGGCGCATTGTAAACTTCTTATGCTTTACAACTTCAAAATCATACTGTTCTTCTATATCGTCAGCATATGTATCAACAAAAGCTGTTTCCTTGAGTTTCTTTTCAACTCTTGTTTTGTTTTTGCGGATTTGTCTGATGATCTTGTCAATTGTTGCGTCAAGTGCGTCGTTCTTGTCAACAGCGCTTTTTTCTGATCTGTAAATAATGTTGTTATATCTTACGGTAAGCTCAACGACCATCTGGTCCCTGACTTCGGAAATCACAATCTTTGCATCTGCATCATCGCCGAAAAACTTAGATAACCTTGAGTCAATTCTTTGCTTTGCATATTCGTCAAAAGCCTGTGGGATGTTCATTTTTTTAGCTGAAATAATTGTTTTCATACAAATTCCTCCTTCTTAACATAGCATACATAAAAAACTATTATGCTAAGTTGATATTTGTATTATATCACAGTTTTAGAAAAAAAGCAACCCTTTTTTGATATTTTTTTGGGCTTATAAACAAAAAAATTCCTCAGTATTAAATTTAATTGTTCAAAAGTATTCCCGATGCAGATAATCATTTGTTTTGAGAATACTTGTGAAAGGAAGTGTTTTTATGAATGAGAAGCTTTTTCTTGAAAATTATGATATCTCAGACTACGAAAAACCATCGGTTGCAGCGGATATAGCTGTTTTTTCGATAAAAGAAGAAAAACAGGATAATCCTAAAAAAAGCGCTGTAAAAAAGCTTGCAATCATGCTTATACGAAGAGGAGAGTATCCTTATAAGGATAAGTGGGCGCTGCCGGGTGGATTTTTAAAAATGAATGAGACTATCGAACAGTGTGCTCAGAGAGAGCTGTATGAGGAAACAGGTATCGACAGACTTTATCTTAAACAGTTCAGAACATACAGTGCTGTTGACAGAGATCCGAGAGGAAGAATAATATCCTGTGCGTATATATCACTCATAAACAACAGTTGTTCTGTGATAAGAGCTTCAGCCGATGCGGCAGAGGCGGCGTGGTTTGATATCGAAATACAGGAAACCGAAAACGGTTTTCAGGCTGATTTCATTCGTGACGGAAAAAGCCTCTTTCATATGCGTATAGCTGAAAAATATGATGAGGCCGTTATTGAAGAGATCTCGGGAGAGCTTGCTTTTGATCACGCTGTTATAATATCAGATGCTATTGAGCATATCCGTTCGAGGTTTGACACGAGTGAATTTATTTTTATGCTCCTTCCGGAAAAATTCAGCATACCGCAGATGCAGTCAGTATATGCTCTTGTCAAAGGCAGAAAAGTAAGCAAGGAAGTTATTCACCGTCTTTATGACAAAAAAATAGAAAAAACAATGTCCAGCGAAGAAAACGGTCAGCACAAGAGAGCACTGCTTTATAAAAAAAAATAATTTAAAAAAAGTATTGACATTTGTCAGAATCACTGCTATAATAAAAGCATAAAGTTCTTAGGGTAAAAACAACCAAAGAAGAAAGGATATGATATTATGAAAAAGATTTTGATGGTTATTGATATGCAGAATGATTTTATCAGCGGTGCACTCGGAAGCGAAGAAGCACGTCGCATAGTACCCGCGGTTGTAGATGCAGTAAACGGGTTTGACGGGGAAGTTATTTTTACACGCGATACTCACTTTGAAAACTATGCTGAGACTCAGGAAGGAAAGAAGCTTCCTGTTGCTCACTGTATCAAGGACTCGCATGGCTGGCAGGTATGTGATGAGCTTATGAAAACTGACGCTTACAAGAAAAGCCGCATAATCGACAAGCTTTCATTTGGGTCGGAGGAGCTCGGGGAGCTTATGAAGGAGTTAAGACCGGATGAAGTATATGTTACGGGGCTGTGTACAGATATATGCGTTATCAGCAACGTAATGATTATCAGGGCTTTTTCTCCTGAAACAAATATCACAGTATATGAAAAGTGCTGTGCCGGAGTAACTCCCGAAAGTCATCGCACAGCGCTTGATGCTATGAAAATGTGTCAGGTGGATATAGTATAAAAAAGTTTTTTATACTATACGTCAGATTTATTTTTACGTTACTATAAGTACATAAAAGGAGCTGAGAAAAAATGCTTAAGCTTTCAGGAAAAACAATAGACACAATGTATTTTCCGGATGGAACGCTGTCTTTTCGCATTGACGTGCCCGATACCAAAGAGCTGGTCGTAACGTGGTGCTTTGACAGCAACGAGGAAATGACAACGCTTTTTTATCTTGTAAATCATATCAGGGCTAAAAATCCCAAAGCGGATATTTCACTTCTGATGCCGTATATTCCTAACGCACGTATGGACAGAGTCAAAAATCCCGATGAGGTGTTCACACTCAGGTTTTTTGCAGGTTTTATCAACAGTCTCGGTTTTACTGAGGTAATGGTTTGTGATCCTCATTCAGATGTTTCAGCAGCGCTGATAGATAACATTAAAATATTACCTCATATGCCTTTTATAGAAAAGGTAATGGATGAGACAGGCTTTGATCCTGAAAACGACATAGTTTTTTATCCTGACGCAGGCTGTGCAAAAAAATACGAATCCCTCTTAAAGCTTCCGTATCTCAAGGGAGAAAAGAAGCGTGACTGGCGTACAGGCATAATACAGGAGTTAGAGCTTCACGGAAGCATACCTTCTTCGCCGTTCAGAGTGCTCATTATAGATGATATATGCAGTAAGGGCGGTACTTTTTATCATTCGGCTAAGAAACTTCTGGAGGCAGGTGCTTCTGAGATTTTTCTCTATGTTACACACTGTGAAAAAACTATTTTTGAAGGTGAGCTTCTCAAGTGTGGAATTATCAGAAAAATCTACACTACAGATTCTGTTTTTACAGGAGAAGATCCTCTTATAACAATAATAAACCGCTTCAGATAGAAAGGAGTGCACTAAAAAATGAATATCAGAAACGCAAACCCTATGGTTCTTACGGATTTTTACAAAACTATACATCACCTTGCATATACTCCGGGACTTGAGTATCTTGTGTCGTACTGGACTCCGAGAATGTCAAGATACGAATACACCGATAAGGCAGTTGTGTTCGGTATGCAGGCTTTTATAAAAGAGTATCTGATAGAATACTTTAATGAAAACTTTTTCAAAAAAGAAAAAAGCAAAATAGTTTCCGAGTACAAAAGGCTTATAGGCTCTACAATGACGGCGCAGGCAGCAGATACAGAGCATATCGAAAAGCTGCACGATCTGGGATATCTTCCTATAAAAATAAAAGCCGTTGCAGAGGGAACAAGAGTAAACATAAAAACACCGGTATACGAAATCTCAAATACAGTAAAGGGCTACGGATGGCTTGTAAACTATCTTGAAACATTTATTTCCGTAAACATCTGGCACACAATAAACTCAGCTACGGTGGCTTATGCATATCGTGAGGTTGTAAACAGATTTTTTGATAAAACTGTTTCGGAAAATGCTGTAGAGAGAATTGATTTTTCAGAAGGAAAAACTATAAAGAGCGCTTGCTCGGAAAAGCTTCCGGCAATAAGAAGTGCGGCGTGCGGTGATTTTTCCATGAGAGGTATGACCTCGATAGAAAGTGCAGAAAAAAGCAGTGCTGCTCATCTGCTCTCCTTTACCGGAACAGCGACGATAAGCGCTATTCTATGGCTCGAAGAGTTCTATAACTGTGACTGTACAAAAGAAACAGTAGGAAAGGGTGTTCCATCTACAGAGCACAGTGTTATGAGCTCCTACGGACGTGACGGAGAATACGAATGCTATCGTCATCTTATAGAGGATGTGTTTACAACAGGACCTCTTAGCATGGTATCTGATACATATGACTACTGGAATGTGGTTACAAGTGTTATTCCTTCTCTCAAAGAAAGCATCATGAAAAGAGACGGAAAAATCATAATAAGAGGAGATTCGGGGGATCCGGTTGAAATAATCTGCGGTACTGTTCTGAATACCGATGACGGAGAAAAATACACTCCCGAACAGCTTGGTACGGTAAGATGCTTATGGAATGAGTTCGGAGGATACATAAACGACAAGGGCTATAAGGTTCTTGATAAGCATATAGGCGTTATATACGGTGACGCTATCACATATGAGCGTGCCTGCCGTATATACGAGCTTCTGGATAAGATGGGGTTTGCAGCATCTAATGTTACACTCGGAATTGGTTCATATACGTATCAGTATGTGACAAGAGATTCACTCGGTCAGGCACTGAAGGCAACAAACAGTATAGTGAACGGTGAGGAACGCCGTATTTTCAAGGATCCTGTAACAGATAAGGTTAAGGGTGCAAACTTTAAAAAATCACAGAAGGGTATGTGCTGTGTCTATCGTGAGGGAGACGATGTACTGTATAAAGATGAGCTTACCATCAGTGAGGTCAGAGAGATGAAAAACAATCTGCTTTTGGAGGTGTTCTGCGACGGCAGACTTCTTATAGATGAAAGTCTTGCAGATATAAGAAACAGGCTCCATAATAACGATTTTTAAAAAGCAGCAACTGCCCAGGATAAAAGTATTATTAAAGAAAGGACGTAATCATTACTTTGAACCGCATAAAAGAATTCAGAAAAGGTATATATCATGGGATGCCTATAGGTCTCGGATATCTTTCGGTTTCGTTCGGTTTTGGGATAATGGCTGTAAAATCAGGGCTAACTACGTTGGTAGCAGCCCTGATTTCCGCGTCAAATCTCACTTCTGCAGGACAGGCAGCCGGAATAGGTATTATCGCTGCAGGAGGAACGCTTATCGAAATGGCGCTTGTGCAGCTTACGATAAACCTGCGTTATTCTCTTATGGCGCTGTCGCTTTCTCAGAAGCTTGACAGCTCGTTTTCTACCCGTCACAGGCTTATAGCAGCGTTCGGTATCACTGACGAAATATTTGCGGTATCATCAGGAAGACGTGAAAAACTGACTCCGTGGTATATGTACGGAATGATACTTATAGCTTTTGCGGGCTGGGTAAGCGGTACGGTGCTCGGAGCTTCGGCAGGAGAGCTTCTTCCTGCATCAATATCATCTGCACTCAGTATCATGCTTTATGGTATGTTCATAGCCATTATAGTTCCGCCCTCAAGAAAGGAAAAGGGAGTTTTGGCTGTTGTAGCGGCTTCAGCTGTTCTCAGTGTGGCTTTCAGATATCTTATACCGGCAGTTTCATCGGGCTTTGCTGTTATAATATGCTCAATTGCAGCTTCAGCAGCCGGTGCGCTTTTATTTCCAAAAGAGGAGGCAGATGACGAATGAGACTGTTTTTAATGATAGCAGTCATGGCTGTTGTGACCTATCTTATAAGAATGATTCCGTTTACTTTTTTCAGCAAAAAGATAAAGTCAAAGTTTTTCAAGAGCTTTCTCTACTACATGCCATATGCGGTACTGAGTGCAATGACTATGCCGGCAATTTTTTATAGCACGGGAGATATGACAACAGCAGTTGTCGGAACTGTGGTTGCTGTAGTTCTGGCGTATTTTAACGCACCGCTTATCGTTGTTGCGATTGCGGCGGCTGTTTCTGCATATATTGCAGGACTGTTCTAAAAAAAAATTTTTAAGGAATGATAAATTAAAATGAAGTTTATTCTGGCGTCAGCTTCACCACGAAGAAAAGAGCTTATAGGATATATACGCGATGGTTTTGTATGTATTCCTGCAGATATCGATGAAACCTTGCCTGAAAACATACCGGCTGAAGAAAGTGCGGAATACCTTGCCTGTATGAAAGCTGCGCATATAGCTTCGGAGTACCCGGAAAGTGTTGTTATAGGATGTGACACTGTTGTTGTTTTTGATGGTAAGATATTCGGAAAACCGTCATCTGAAGCCGAGGCGTATGAAATGCTTTCTGCGCTTTCGGGAAAAACACATAAGGTGATTACCGGTGTATGTATTTGTCAGGGAAGCAGAAGACGGAGCTTTTCTGAGGTTACCGGGGTGAAGTTTTATGAATTATCTGAAAAGGAGATAAAAGACTATATCGCCGGCGGATCGCCGATGGATAAGGCAGGAGCATACGGAATACAGGATGCGGGATTTTTGCCTGCAAAGAGTATAGAGGGTGACTACTTCAACGTTGTCGGGCTTCCTGCAGCAAGATTAAAACGTGAGCTTGAAAGCTTTCTTAATGAATAATAAACAATAATGACCGTCAAAAAAGTTGACGGTCATTATTGTTGACTTTCATCTACGCTGACTGCGAAATCCTTGTACATAGCCGCTGATATTAAACAGTCTTAGGATGCTTTGGTAATATAATAACTTTATTGATATAATTTTATCCTTTTACAACGAAATCAACAATGTTTTTCAAGAAAATTCATTGACTTTTTAGTGCTTTTGTAGTATTATGAAAAAAAGTAAGGTGCGCAGGGTGCCTTTGTTTGATTGATAGGAGAGTATGTTATGAGTAAAGTTGATTTTAGGCGGTGTATCCGCGGAAAAACTACGTTAAAGCGTAGTGTGGCAGTATTTCTCAGTTGCTGTATTGGTGTCAGTCAGGCACTTTGTCCGACAGGACAGTATTTTTTTTCAGATACAGGAGTAAGTGCTGCAGGCTATATTGCTGAGTTTTATGTTTCGCCTGACGGAGACGATTCGAACGATGGTTCGGTAGACTCACCGTTTAAAACTCTCGCAAGAGCAAGAGACGCAGTAAGAATGGTAAACGACAACATGAACGGCGATATATGCGTGTATCTCAGAGGCGGAACATATCGTGTGACTGAACCTGTCGTGTTTGATACGAGGGATTCGGGAACGAACGGACATACGGTTTTTTATAAAGCTTATGAATCCGAGACTCCTGTAATAAACGGAGCTACTCAGGTTACAGGCTGGACAAAGCACAACGATAAGCTGTACAAGGCAAAGCTTGACAGAAACTACAAGCTCAGAAATCTTTTTGTAAACGACAAGAGAGCGTCGATGACCAGTATAAAAGTAAACGCAAAAGGCGGATACGGAGATTACAATGTAACGGCGGGTCAGGCAAGCTGGGCATGGGTTTCAGGTAAGAAAAGTGATGGTATAGCGTACAATATATCTGATATTCCTCAGGTGCCGTCAAACTTTGATGATCTGGAGATAATAAACGGCACTACATGGAACGAAAACATAGTATGTACAAGAGATATCAAGGTACAGGGCAACTCACTTGTAATGTATCTTCAGCAGCCCTATGGTGCTATAGCTCAGACTCCGGGCTGGGGCGCAGGCTTCTCAACAGGCGGAACACACACTATCTATAACTCATTCTCTTTCCTTGATGAACCCGGTGAGTTTTATTTTGACAAGACGGAAAAGGTGCTTTATTATTATCCAAGAACAGGCGAGGATATGAGCACTGCTGATGTTGAAGCTCCGGTTACCGAACAGCTTATTGTTATTGACGGAGAGTCAGTGACAAACAGGGTAAAAAATCTCAGCTTCAGCGGAATTACCTTCGAAAACACTGAATATCAGCTTACCAAAATAGAAAACTCACATGGAAAATCAACTTGTCAGGCTGCAAACACATATATAGCATTTGCGGATTCAAACTGGCACAGCAAAAGATACGAAATGACAGATACTCTTCCGGCTATGATACATATCACAAGCAGTGAGTCTATTTCATTTACCGATAATGTAATAAAGCACAGTGGTGCAGATGGCATTTCGATGACAAACGATGTTGTTGATTCAGAAATATGCCGTAACTATATCACTGATATAACATCGAGCGGTATTACTGTCGGTCATCCTCAGCATGTGTATATAGGCGACGGAAACTCTACAAACAAGGAAAAGTTTCCTCCCGGAGTAGAGGGAATATGTAAAAACAATAACATCAGTGATAATATGCTGTATGACATAAGTGTTGTACACGGTTTTGGCGGATGTGCAGCCATAACAGCGTATTATGTTGAAGGAATTACAATAAACAGCAACCAGATAAACAAGACTGCCTATAATGGTATTCACCTTGGCTGGGGCTGGTGTAACTTCAAGGAGTCAACGACCTGTAAAAACAACTCCATATGCTATAACAGAGTTACAAACGCACTTAACAGACTTCACGACAGCGGCGGTATATATACTATAGGACAGATGCCGGGCACAATAATAAACGAAAACTATATTCAGGGAATTCCTGCGGCGGCTCCGTATCAGCCGACATACGGACTTCACAATGACGAGGGAACGGCATATATCGAAGAAAACGACAACGTACTCGAAATAAGTCCGAATGTAACGTATACCATAAACTGTGAGGATTATGGTCAGAAACACGATCTTACAATACTCAGAACGTATGCAACAGTAAACAAGATGGGTAAGAATCCTCCAAGCAGCAGGATAGATACTCCGATAGTTGTATCTGATGATGTATGGCCGCTTGAACAGTACAAAATATGTCTTAAGTCCGGTCTTAAGGATGAGTTTGCAGCTCTTATACCTGAATCACTCGTTTCAAAAGCAAACTATGTTTTTCCGGCAAGCTGTGCGACAAAGGGCGGACTTCTCCTGCCCGTAAGAAGCAGTGGAAGCAGAACAAACACTATCTGGTTTGCTCCGGACGGTACCACCTCCTTTAAGGCAGGTAAAGAAATGACCAAGGCATCCGGTACAGCGGTTTCTATCAGGACTCCTGAAAAAGAGGGCGAATATCGTCTGTATGTGGTGGACGCAAACGGAAAAATACTCAGCAAGTCCGAAAAGCTTCTCCGCATCAACGGTTCAGCTTCACAGATCGACGCTGATTCATACAGTGTTCAGTCCGGAGTGCAGCTTGAGGACTGCAGCGAGGGCGGAAAAGACGTTGCATATATCGAGAACGGAGACTATATAGGTTTCAAAAACGTTGATTTTGAAAACGGCGCTTCATCGATCGATTTTCGTGTGGCTTCTGCAGGCAACGGCGGAAAAATAACTGTTAAGCTTGGCGGACCTGACGGTAGGACAATAGGTGAGTGTACAGTAACAAATACATCCGGATGGCAGACATATGTTACCAAAACCTGTGAAATATCAGAAACAACAGGTGTACAGGATGTTTATTTCGTGTTCAGCGGAGGAACAGGCTCGCTTTTCAATATCCGCTGGTGGAAGCCGGATATCAGAAAGGCTGAAGTCAGATACGGAGATCTTGATAATGACGGAGCTGTAAATATCATAGACGTGATAATGCTCAAAAACACTGTTATTGAGGAAGGATACTCTGAAAACGGTGACTTTGATGATAACTTCTATGTTGACGCAGATGACATTATTGTTATGAATGATTATTTTCTGGGCAGACGTTCGAGCCTGAAACAGTAATTTTTTAAGCTTTATAATCACAAAACAGAGATCCTTCTTTTGTAATTTTTTTCAGAAGTGATCTCTGTTTTTTATTTTTAGTGAAAGTCAGAATAATTATGACTTTTACTATAACACATTCTATGGAGGTAATTGGAGTATTTTTGTGATATCATAATTTGCTATTTTTCTGAAAATATGGTATGATTATAGAAAACGCTAAAAAGTATTTTTTCGTTTTTTGTCAGGCAATAAAATAAATGGAGAATTTGCAATGAAAAATAAAAAAAATAAGAAAGCTGCTCTTTCAGAGCAATATGAACAGCAGAGCAATGTATACCAGATGTGGCTTCTGTTTGAAAACAAGCCTCAAAGACCGGACGCTGATGTTCTTAAAAATGCACTTGAGAACAAGTGCGGTAAGGTTGAGGTTATTTCTTCAAGTCTTGAGCTTACGAGCTTCGGCGTAAAAAGATACATGAGTCACTTCAGGGAGGGAAATCTTCCGGCACAGGTCATACTTGGAAACGTAATGCCTTTCAGACAGGAAGATATTTCTCCTGCTGAGCGTGCACAGATAAGAGAAGTAGAGAACCGCGATGATTTTCTCGGAAAAATATCTCACAAAATTCTTGCTGCTGATATGATGGCTGCACTTGAGGTAAGCCAGAGGACGAGACTTCTCATGGACTGGCTTGAGGTAGTTGTGAATATCATGCCTGACTGTACAGCAGTATGGATACCGTCGGGCGGAAAGCTTGTTCCTGCTGAGCTTATAAGAAACAGAATGGTAGACAAAGAAGACAGGTTTGTCTGCTATGGAGTAAACGCAAGGTTCTACAGCATTCAGGAAAGTGAAGAGATGCTTGTTGATACTCATGGAATGTGCGCTGTTGGTCTGCCGGATGTGCAGTGTCATTTTCATTCGCTTGATCCGAACAATGTCGTAAACTATGTTTACAATATTGCTTCGTATATCTGTCAGAGCGATCAGGAAATCAAGAACGGAGATACGATAGACGGACTTAACGGAGATATGATAGATGAAAGCATTCAGTGGAAATGCCGTTATGAAGATGCTATGGTTGCTCCTATGCGGCCTGTGCTTGATATATGTCCCGGCGAGTATGCTGCAGGTACAAGAGAATAAAAAGGAGAGATACTATATGCTGCCAAACGATCCCGCTATACTTCTTAGCGTAATCAATACAAAGCTCAGGGATTTTTATGCTTCTCTGAGTGATCTTTGCGATGATATGGACGTCTCAGAGAGTGAAATAAAGCAGAAGCTTGCAATGATAGGATACGAATACGATAAGGAGCAGAACAGATTCAGATAAAGTGATTAAAGATAGTTGATGAAGTTGTTTTGTAAAAAAACTCCCCCTCGAAGTCATATTGTCAGACTTCGAGGGGGAGTTTTTACATCAAAGAATTTTTTATTTTCATAATACCGTCAGCCGAAAATCCGGTTTGAGAGATGATTTCCTGAATATCGACGTTGTTTTTAATAAGATAAGCTGCAAATCGAGTTAATCCTTCGTTTTTGCCAATAGCAATACCCTCGCTTTTACCCAGATTCTTATAATCCTCAAACGCCTTGCACATATCAAAGACCTCCTCTTCTACATCAAAATCTATTTTTAGCCCTGAACAACAGCGTATGACATTTGAAGTTTTTCTGTCAAGGCTTTTAAATAAAATCCAAAGAGCAACACTGCATCTTGCAATGTTGCTCAATTTTTTTATAAGCTATTGTTTTAAAGTCAGCACTGTTTTTATATCATTCAAAGCTGTCTATAATTCCAAGAAGAAACTTCTGCATAGCGATAAGATCAGCAGAGCCTGCTTTTCCGTCGCCGTCTGTGTCTGCGGCAAGCTCGGAGGCTTTTGAATCAAAACCGTTGATCAGACCGTTCAGAGCGAGGCAGTAGTCAAGAACATTTCTGACTCCGTCGCTGTTTATATCGCCTTTTGTGAATTTTATTTCAGGTCCCGGCGTTACTGTTCCGGGAACGGCTGCGATAAAGTCATCAACATAGAAGTCAAACTCACCTTCAGGTGATTCGAAGTATATCGATACGTTTCTTGCGTCCTCGGGTATCATAAACTCTGTGTTTTCCATATGTACCCATTCATCGTTCGGGACAGACTGAACTGATACCTTAGGATAGCATACCTCTCCGCTTGCATCTGTGTATTCAATAGTCATTGAGATATCTGCGGTTTCACCGGAGTTCTGCATAACGTTTGCGCTGAAGCTGAATTTTTGACCGGGAACAAATGTGTCAGAAGAAAGCTTCTTCAGAGCACCGTTCCATGATGATGTTCTTCCGGATACAAAAAGAGCTTTTTCTCCGGAAAATTTTTCTTCAGATGCAGAAGTGATAGCTGCTCCGCCTCTTGAAGTCCAGCCTTCAGTACCTGCTTCAAAGGAGTTGTTTATGTAGTATCCGTTTTCATCCGGCTTGATTCCGCCTGTATCAGATATGTTGTCTGATGAAAACTTCCACCAGTCAATGTTATACAGGAATCCGCTTCCTCCCTTGAAAACAAGGTACAGATCATGTTCGCCTTCAGCGCCGGTAACATCACAGGAAACTGTTTTCCAATTCTGCCATCCGCCTGTTCCGTCAACGGTGCAGGAGCCTATGAGTTTTCCGTCCTTACTATCAAGGTGGAGCTCAAGAGTTCCGCCGCTTGTGCTTGAAGCAACACTCGCGGTGAATTTTTGTGCGCCCTCACGGAAGTCAACTCCGCTTACCTTGATATAATCACCGTTTTCTATGTTTGCGACGTTTATGCCGCCTTCACTGCAGTTTTCGGTTTCTATACCTGATTCGAAACAGATGGTTTCGGCTTCGGTACGTTTATACGGATTAAGTGCTTCGATCTGCGCCGGACCGCTTTCGGACATATGTATAGTAGGGAAGGAGCCGTCAGGGTTATAGCTGAATTCTTCTACAGCTACTGAACGGGTAAAGCCGCCGCCGCCGGGAAGTCGCTGGTTGTGGTAGAAAAAGTAGGATCTGCCCTTATAATCACATACACCCGGATGATTTGTAAATGCAGCACCTTTTTCTCCGCGCGGCATGATAACTCCGCCGTATTTCCATGGACCTACCGGACTGGAAGCTGTGGAGTAGCAGATGTTTTCCGGTATTCCGGACGCTGCATAAACAAGATAGTATAATCCTGACCGTTTATATAACCAGGGGCCTTCTTCATAAAGTGTCGGGTGTCTTTCGTCACCCTCAGGTCTTACTCCGAAAGCTTCTGTAGTCATACTGATTTTTTGGATCTGACCTGAATATGATATCATATCTTCATTGAGTTTTACATAGTACAGCTGTGGATTTCCGAATATAAGATAAGCCTGCCCGTCATCGTCGATAAATACAGTAGGATCTATATAATCCCAGTTCGGACCAAGAAGTGGTTTTCCGATAGCATCCTTAAAAGGACCCGTCGGACTGTCGGAAACTGCGACACCGATTGCACGGCCTCCGCCTGAGCCGTTTGAAAACGGAACATACATATAGAATTTTCCGTTTCGTTCAATACACTGAGGAGCCCATGCGGTATTTTTTTCTGCCCATGGAAAATCACTGTCTCCGAGAACTGCACCATGTTCTGTCCAGTTCTGCATATCCGTTGTTGAATAACAATGCCAGTCGCGCATTTCAAAATATGATGCTTTATCCTCATCATGGCTGGTATAGACATACATTGTATCGCCATATACCATAGGTGCAGGGTCAGCGGTGTAAATAGACTGGACTATAGGATTATCGGCGCTGCAGATCATTGCAGACGAGCTTGCTACGGCTGCGACAGCCATAAGAAAAGAAGACACATACAAAGCTAACTTTTTCATCATTTACCTCCTTGACAAAATGAATTATTATATCCTAATGCACAAAAAAATGTTGTACTGTAAATAAATTATATCACATTTGCCATAGTAGATTCAACTGTTTTTTGAGTTTGTATTATAGAAAAATTATTTTACTACACCTATTCCCCATATATTAAAGTCAGTGCCGGCATTCTGAAGCTTGAGGGATACATTAAGTTCTCCTGCATTAGGCTGATAGTAAGCACAGTCGGCTTCAGGACCGCCCCAGGCATACTTTCTGTTTCCGTTGATAGATGATTTTTTACCGTTTACAGTAACGTCAAGAATACCAAGCGATGAGTTCTGATTTGATTTGTATACGATAAAGATTCCTTTTCCGTATGTTTTGAAAGTCATAGGTGAGTTTGCGCTGTTCTTCTGGAACTGGAAACCATAAGGGAATCTCGGGTGGTTAGATGTCTTGAATGAACCGGCGTTAAAGTTATCAAGTGAATTAATAGGAACTATCGTACCTGTATAGTATTCAGAACCGTATGCAGATGAAGAAGGAATAGTGTATTCGGTTGACATGTTCTCAGTTTTCAGTGCCTGACGATAGTAGTATGAAATACAATCTGCTATAAGTGCGTTTCCGGCTGTATGCGGATGATATTCGTCAGAGAAGTAATCTTCCTTCTTGAGTGTTCCGCTTTCAAAAGCCTTGGTGAGAGCTGTGTCCATGCTGATTATCGGAACGTTAAAATTCTGTCCTACCTTTACCATCTGCTCCTGCATTGAGTATCCGCCCTTTGATCTTGTGATGAGTATTATTACAGCAGGATCGTTTGGCTGTGAAAGACATTGTTTTACAAGAGATTCAAAGCTCTTTTTGTATATTTCTTCAGGATGATCGTTTACAGAGAACTCTATAAAGATAATATCGGCATTCTTGTTAAGGATATCATTCTGTGCGCGCATAAGGCCTACGACTGATGAAGTTCCTGAAAGTCCTGCGTTCACATATGAAACGTTATTTCCTTTACCGAAGGTCTGTGCAAAGTAGTTATAGGAACGTTTTGCATAGCAGGTTTCAAGTCCGCTTCCTTCTGTTATTGAGCCGCCGATATATGCTACTGTCGTTTTTTCTCCTGCTTCTGCCTGAGCGACCTTCTGGCGGAGTCTTGCGGTATTGCCCATCTGATAGATAGAATCGGCATAGAACTTCTGCATCTGAGGTGTAGCTGTTTCCTGATATGTATCCCATACGTTGGCAGGCTTCGGGAACTCGGTTATTTGTCCTGACAGATACTGGTTTATGAGAAGAACGTCTTCAGTGTTTATTTTTCCGTCTCTGTTGCAGTCGGCAGCTCTTTTCTGAGCGTTGTCATCAAGACCGGTAAGAACAGCATGCTTTATCAGACAAAAATCAGGGATGTTTACAGCACCGTCATAGTTTATATCGCCGTATTTTAGTTTTTTCTCAGGAGGGCCATCAACCAGTGTTGATTCTCCTGCACCTACAGCATTGTCGATAAGAAAGTCAAAGGTTCCGCTTTCGGTTTCTACATAAAGGAAAGCATCGTTTGCGTCGGAAGGAATAGTATACTCAGAGTTTGAAAGCTGGACCCACTCACCGTTTATTGTGGTTGCTTCTGCAATAGGATCATATTTTGTTGTTCCGCTTGCGTCAACGTACTGGAGCTTCATAAGAAATGTTTCAGATGCTCCGCCTGCTGTCTGCATGGCGTTACAGCTGAAGCTGTATTTTTCTCCGGGTTTGAAAAGTGTAAGATCAAGCTCCTTCTGTGCGCCGTTCCATGCAGCTGTTCTTCCGGAAACAAGAAGTGAGTTTGCTCCGTCATACGGAGCTGTACCTGATAACTCAAGCTTTGCCGCTCCGCGTCCTTTCCAGCTGTGATTGCCGTCTTCAAAATGATCGACAAACAAAAATGTTTCATCAGCACTGACCGGCATCGCTGTCATTGAGGCTGTCAGAATAATTGCAGTCAGTAATGAACGATGGCGTTTTCTGGCTTTTTTGGGGTAAAAATTCATATCAGATTCTCCTTTATTTAATAAGCTTCAACATTAAAAAGTTGACTTATGCATAAAATACTATTAATTATGCATAAAACGCTATTCTGATTATAACATGATATTTTTTTTGTTTCAACCTATAAATTGAAGAAATGGTAGAGAAAATATATATTTTGACTTGATTTTAGTGTATAAAAGTTGTATAATTTTTAAAGAGTTGCTGATTAGCTCAGATTCAATATGATTTAAAATTTATTGATATGCGGCTATTGTGAACGACGTATTTATCCGATGTTTACGATTAGCGGCTATGCAAGACAATAAAATATACATTGACAAAGGAGAAACACGTTATGGCAAAATATTTCGGAACAGACGGATTCAGGGGAGAAGCAAATAAAACACTTACAGTTGACCATGCGTTCAAGGTAGGAAGATTTTTAGGCTGGTACTATTCTCAGAACACGGAAAAATGCAAAATTGTTATAGGTAAGGATACAAGAAGAAGCTCATATATGTTTGAGTATGCACTCGCTGCAGGAATCACAGCGTCGGGTGCTGATGCGTATCTTCTTCATGTTACAACAACGCCGAGTGTAGCATTTGTTACAAAAACAGACGGTTTTGACTGTGGAATCATGATATCTGCAAGTCATAATCCGTACTATGATAACGGTATCAAGGTTATGAACGGTAAGGGCGAAAAGCTTGACGATGAAACTATAGCCAGGATAGAAGAATACATAGACGGTGATCCGGATTCGATTCCGCTTGCTGCAGGTGCTGATATCGGCAGAACGGTTGATTACAGCGCAGGAAGAAACAGATATATAGGTTTTCTCATTTCTCTTGCTACACGTTCTTTCAAAAACATGAAGGTTGCACTTGACTGTTCAAACGGAAGCGCATCAGCTATAGCAAAGAGCGTTTTTGAAGCTCTCGGAGCGGAAACACATGTTATCAACAATACTCCTGACGGAACCAACATAAACAACGGCTGCGGTTCTACACATCCTGAAGGACTCTGCAGGTTTGTAGTTGAAGAAGGCTGCGATATAGGCTTTGCATATGACGGAGACGCAGACAGATGCTTCGCAGTAGACGAAAACGGAAGACTTATCAACGGAGATCTGATTCTCTATATATGCGGAAAGTACCTTAAAAACAAAGGTCAGCTTGAAAAAAATACAGTGGTTACCACTATAATGTCAAACATAGGTCTTTACAAGGCATTTGATAAGGAAGGCATACTGTATGAAAAGACAGCAGTAGGTGACAAGTATGTCTATGAAAATATGGCACAGAACGGATATAAGCTCGGAGGAGAGGAATCCGGACATATCATATTCGGAAAATACGCTTCTACGGGAGACGGAATTCTTACTTCCCTTATGATAATGGAAGTTGTTCTTGAGGCAAAGATGAGTCTTTCAAAGCTTGCAGAGCCTGTTACTGTTTTCCCTCAGCTTCTGAGAAATATACGTGTTACTGACAAGAACGAAACCATGAATGACGCAGATGTTCAGGAGGCAGTAAAAAAGGCGGAGACTGAGCTCGGAGATAATGGCCGTATTCTTGTAAGAGGCAGCGGAACTGAGCCTGTTGTGAGAGTAATGGTAGAAGCTCAGACAGATAAACTATGCGAGGATTATGTTATCAGCGTCCTCGAAGTGATAAAAAGAAAAGGATATGCGCTTGAACGTTAAAAAATAATAGTGAATGCAAAACCCCTTTTTGCATTCACTATAGTTACAGTAAACGAAAAAGATTTTTTT
>SVNR01000089.1 GCA_015066815.1 Ruminococcus sp. | reverse complement strand
GAGAAGATACCCTTGAAGATACAGTAAAGGCAGCACTCACTCAGATAGAAGAAATGAAATACGGTCAGACGCTGACAGATCACGGAGTACCTGAAGAAAAGATAAGAAAATACGGATTTGCGTTCGAGGGGAAGAAGGTTAAGATAGGGTAAGAGATTCAAAAGATAAACCAACTTGTGCATTATGAAGAATACTCCCGAAAAATAAAAAAAAGACAATTAGTTGTTTTTGTGATAAATATACTTATAGTTTTAATACATGTGATATTGCGTTTGTTTAATGCTGTATATATAGGTATAACAATGCTTATGTTATGTGTATCAGCGATTGTTGTTGACTATATATATTTAATAAAACCAATATCAGAAATGATAACCGGAATGAAAAAATATATGGATTCAGAAAATTCAGACAACGATATCACTTAATATCCGGAGCATAATAAGAAACATAAAAAAGCTGTACCATTACTTTGTGTAAAAGTTATGGTACAGTTTTCGCTGTTATCTAAGAACTCTCCGGCTCTTAAATTCTTAAGAATAATGCTGAAAACTATACTATGGACCTTAACAAAGGTTCCGGTATAGTTTTTTTTTCATCATTGAAGTAGCGTTAAAAATATGGTATACTAAAATATGATAACAGCGCTTCGGAAAGGAGATAAGAAAATGCCAAGAACGATAGCGATAGGAAGACAGAGCTATGACAGAATAATAACGCAGAAAAACTTCTATATAGATAAAACACTGTTTATAAAGGACTGGTGGGAAAACGATGATGATGTAACACTGATAACCCGCCCGAGAAGATTCGGAAAAACGCTGAACATGAATATGATCGATTGTTTTTTCAGCAACAGATTTGAAAAACGTTCAGACCTTTTTGAAGGCTTAAAAATCTGGGAGTATGAAGAATACAGAAATATGCAAGGAACGTATCCTGTGATTTTTCTTAGCTTTGCAAACGTGAAGGATAATAATTACAATGATGCCTTTAAAACTCTATGCGATATTTTCAGTGAGTTATATAAGGACTTTGAAAACATAATCAACATAAGCGTACTTTTGTCTGAACGTGATAAAAGTGATTTTAAAAAAATTGTCGCTTTGCTTGATGAGGCGCAAGACAGACTGATATTTAAAACTGCATTAAAAAAGCTGTCGATGTTTTTGTCAAAGCATTATGAAAAGAAAGTAATAATTCTCCTTGACGAATACGATACACCACTGCAGGAAGCATATATAAACGGCTACTGGGAAGAGATGTCCGGATTTATAAGAAGCCTTTTCAATAACACATTCAAAACAAATGAATATCTTGGCAGAGCGATACTTACCGGAATAACAAGAGTAAGCAAAGAGTCAATGTTTTCGGATCTTAATAATCTTGATGTTTGTACGATGTCATCAGAAAAATATCAGGAATACTTCGGATTTACCGAAGAAGAAGTATTTGAATCAATGGACGAGTATGGATATACAAATAAAGAAGAAGTAAAGCACTGGTATGATGGATTTACGATAGGCAGCAAAGCAGATATGTACAATCCATGGTCTATAATAAATTTCCTTGATAAGGGAAAGCTTGCACCATACTGGTCAAACTCAAGCTCAAACGGACTTGCGGGGAAGCTTCTGAGAGAGGGAGACCACAGACAGAAGCAGGACTTTGAAAAGCTTTTAAAAGGCGGAACGATAGAAAAAGAGATAGACGAAGATATAGTATTCAAGCAGCTCGATGAAGACAGTGATGCGGTATGGGGACTGCTGACAGCAAGCGGATATCTGAGAATAAACTCAATAAAAGACGGAGTATATGAACTTGAAATAGTAAACTATGAAGTAATGCAGATGTTCAGAAAGCTTGTAAAGGGCTGGTTTTCAAAAAATCAGGCAGACTACAGTGATTTTATAAGAGCACTGTTAAAGGGGAACGTGCATGAGATGAACAAAACCATGAACGAGCTTACACTATCGATGTTCAGTTCATTTGATACAGGAAATAAGCCGTCAGAGAGGTTAAGACCTGAAAAGTTTTATCATGGATTTGTTTTAGGTCTGCTTGTAGAGCTTCGTGACAGGTATATAGTAACATCAAACAGAGAAAGCGGATACGGAAGATATGATGTTATCTTAGAACCTAAAAACACTGAAGAAAACGACGGAATCATACTGGAATTCAAGGTGCACGACAAGGAAGACGGAGAAGATACCCTTGAAGATACAGTAAAGGCAGCACTCACTCAGATAGAAGAAATGAAATACGGTCAGACGCTGACAGATCACGGAGTACCTGAAGAAAAGATAAGAAAATACGGATTTGCGTTCGAGGGGAAGAAGGTTAAGATAGGGTAAGAGATTCAAAAGATAAACCAACTTGTGCATTATGAAGAATACTCCCGAAAAATAAAAAAAAGACAATTAGTTGTTTTTGTGATAAATATACTTATAGTTTTAATACATGTGATATTGCGTTTGTTTAATGCTGTATATATAGGTATAACAATGCTTATGTTATGTGTATCAGCGATTGTTGTTGACTATATATATTTAATAAAACCAATATCAGAAATGATAACCGGAATGAAAAAATATATGGATTCAGAAAATTCAGACAACGATATCACTTAATATCCGGAGCATAATAAGAAACATAAAAAAGCTGTACCATTACTTTGTGTAAAAGTTATGGTACAGTTTTCGCTGTTATCTAAGAACTCTCCGGCTCTTAAATTCTTAAGAATAATGCTGAAAACTATACTATGGACCTTAACAAAGGTTCCGGTATAGTTTTTTTTTCATCATTGAAGTAGCGTTAAAAATATGGTATACTAAAATATGATAACAGCGCTTCGGAAAGGAGATAAGAAAATGCCAAGAACGATAGCGATAGGAAGACAGAGCTATGACAGAATAATAACGCAGAAAAACTTCTATATAGATAAAACACTGTTTATAAAGGACTGGTGGGAAAACGATGATGATGTAACACTGATAACCCGCCCAAGAAGATTCGGAAAAACGCTGAACATGAATATGATCGATTGTTTTTTCAGCAACAGATTTGAAAAACGTTCAGACCTTTTTGAAGGCCTGAAGATCTGGGAGTATGAAGAATACAGAAATATGCAGGGAACGTATCCTGTGATTTTTCTTAGCTTTGCAGGGATAAAAGAACGTGATTATAAAGCAGCAGTATATGGCATAGGCTGCAAGATAAGCAAATTATATGCAGTTAATTCGATTTTGATGAAATCATCAAAACTGCTCGAAAGCGAAAAAAGATATTTTGAAAAACAGATGGAGAAAATCGAGGAAATCGAAATAGCGCATACAATAAATAATCTCTGTTATTTTTTAAGCAAGCATTATGAAAAGAAAGTAATAATTCTCCTTGACGAATACGATACACCGCTGCAGGAAGCATATATAAACGGCTACTGGGAAGAGATGTCCGGATTTATAAGAAGCCTTTTCAACAACACATTCAAAACAAATGAATATCTTGGCAGAGCGATACTTACCGGAATAACAAGAGTAAGCAAAGAGTCAATGTTTTCGGATCTTAATAATCTTGATGTTTGTACGATGTCATCAGAAAAATATC
>SVNR01000041.1 GCA_015066815.1 Ruminococcus sp. | reverse complement strand
TGAAGCGGGAATACTCTTTCGATTCCGCAGCCGTGAGCTACACGTCTTACAGTAAATGTTTCACTGATACCGCCGTTCTTCTTAGCAATAACTGTGCCTTCGAAAACCTGGATACGGTACTTGTCGCCTTCTTTGATTCTTACATGAACCTTAACAGTATCACCTACTGAAAATGCAGGTACTTCTGACTTCATACTGTCTTTGCTGATTAATTCGAGTGCGTTCATTTTTAAAATTCCTCCTAAAAATTTCTGAACATTCTTACGCAGCAGGCTTAACTTCTGCGCAGCGGACTATTCGTTTTAATGTCATCAAATGGCATTAACTCTCGTCAGAAAAACCGACGGATTTAAAATGCTATATAATCATAACATATTATGCTGATAAATTCAAGCTTTTTTCGAAATTTTTTTATATTCCGGCTTCATAACATCTGTTTATCGTTAAAACTGATATTTTTTTATTTTTATTGCAGTATTATTATAACCTTAATTAAATTTTATCATATTTCTGATTGGTTTTCAATATTTTTCACTGCTCTATCAAACTTATACCGAAGTTTACGAGCATGTACGGCGATAAGAATAAAATGACAGCACCTCTACAGTACAGAACTTTTTATTTTTCCTTACTCTTACTTTTCCTGTATTCTGTAGGACTCATATCAAACCTTCTCCCGAACTGTCTTACAAAGTGAGCATAATGGTTGTAACCGCTCTGATGCGCTATCTCACCGGGACTGAGATTTGTTGTCTGAAGAAGCATTGCTGCGTATTCGGTTCTGCTTATTATCAGATCGTTTATAAAAGAAACATTAAAATATTTTTTATAAAGATGCTGAAAGTTCGAAGGACTCATACGAACCTCATGAGCTGTTGATTCCACACTTCGTTTTTCATACGGACGGCTGTATATCTTGCTTCGTATGGTTGAGAGCATTTCGTAGTAGTTATCGTTTTTAACATCTTTTTTTCCGGACGGGCGTTCACTCACCTTACTGAAAATAAGAAACATATAGTGATACATACTGATTTTTCTGTTTTTGTTTGAGGAATACATCTCCGACGCTATCTTTTTTATACAGAAGCTTAAAAAAAACATGTCATCTGCTTCTACAGGATTACCGTACTTAAGTCCGAGAGAAAGAAACTGCTCTTCTTCGTCATTTTCAAAATCAAAGTGAACCCAGTCGTTTGAGAAGGTACTGCCCGGAACACAGCGGTAACACTGAGGAACGTTCCGGCGATAGACAAAAAAGGTACCCGCCGGAACTCTCCTGTCTTTTCCGTCAATAGTAATTATAGTCTCAGACTTTAAAAGAAGCAGAAGATTATCTCCGCTCCCCATGGGTCTGTCTATGTAAAAGTCGCTGTCGTGACAGTGGTTGTAGCCGACGTTATTTATTTTCAACTCCTCACCCCGTTTACTTTTTTTATATGCGTTCAGTATACCATATAAAAAATCATAATACAAGGCTCTTTTTATATCTGTTTTTCATTATTTTTTTACTGAACACGTCGGATTATGATGATATCATATAAAACTTCCGGGCTATGCTTGATAATCCTGGCTTTTTTTTATATAATTTAATTGACACAAAAAATATAAGGAAGTGTAAAACTTGAAATCTCTTTTAAAATACCTTGACGGATACAAAAAATATCTTTTTCTTGGTCCTTTTTTCAAGCTTCTTGAAGCTGTTTTTGAACTTATTATTCCGCTTGTTACTGCAAAAATAATAGACGTCGGAATAGCAGAGAAGGACAAGGATTATATTATAAAAATGAGCCTTCTGATGATCCTTCTCGGACTTGCAGGTCTCTGCTTTGCCCTGATATGCCAGTACTTTGCCGCAAAATGCGCCTTCGGCTTCGGCACAGCACTCCGAAAAGCCCTGTACCGGCACATCAACTCTCTCTCGAGAACCGAAACCGAAAAGCTCGGCGTGTCAACTCTCATCACTATACTGACAAATGACACAAACGCAGTTCAGACCGGTCTGAACATGGGCATACGACTTGCTACGCGTTCACCTTTTCTTATCATAGGCGCTGCTGTTATGGCTGTATCGATAGACCCGGTGCTTTCTCTGATTTTCCTTATAGCAGCACCGATTATTGCTTTTGTTATATACAAGATAATGAGTACTACTATCCCTATGTACAAGAAAAACCAGAATCGTCTCGACAGGATATCGCTGCTTACAAACGAAAATCTTGAGGGCGTAAGAGTTATCCGTGCTTTTTCAAGACAGGAAGAAGAAAAAGCAGAGTTTAAAAAAGCAAGCGAGGACTTCAGCGCCCACTCCATAGCCGTCGGAAAAATCTCCGCTTTTCTGAATCCTGTAACCTTTATGATAATGAATCTTGCTGTTTCACTTATCATATGGTCAGGAGGCTATCGTGTAAACACAGGAAATCTCACACAAGGGGATATTACTGCGTTTGTAAACTATATGACGCAGATTTCTCTTGCTCTTATAGTACTTGCAGGACTGATAGTATACTTCAACAAGGCGGCAGCAGGAGCAAACCGTATAGCTGATATATTTTCGGTTACCTCCTCCATGAAGGACGGAGACGAGGATATAACAGAAAACGACAGTCCTGTTATAGAGTTTGAGAACGTAAGCTTCAGATATGCAGATGCCGCGGAAAGCTCCGTCGAAAACATTTCCTTTTCACTCCGCAAGGGTGAAGTGCTCGGAATAATAGGCGGTACAGGAAGCGGAAAATCCACCATAGCAGCCCTTCTTCCGAGGTTTTATGATGCAACCTCCGGAAGCATAAGGATATACGGCAAGGATATCGGAAAATACAAGCTCTCATCAGTCAGAAGGTTTATTGTTTCCGTTCCACAAAAAGCATCAGTAATATCAGGAACTATAGCTGATAATATAAGAATGGGAAAACCCGACGCTACTGACAGCGAAATAATAAAAGCACTGAAAACAGCTCAGGCCTATGAGTTCGTTGAAAAGCTTCCTCAGGGTATAAACTCCCCTGTTCTGCAGGGCGGCAAGAATTTTTCCGGCGGTCAGAAGCAGAGACTTACAATAGCACGTGCTGTAGTTTCGGAACCGGGCGTACTCATCCTTGATGACAGTACAAGCGCACTTGATATGAACACCGACTACCGTCTCAGAAAATCAATTTCTGAAGATCTGCCCGATACCGCAGTCGTTATGATCTCCCAGCGTGCAACCTCACTGAAAAACGCCGACAAAATCCTCGTCCTTGATGACGGCGAATGCACCGGCTTCGGAACACACGACGAGCTTGCAGAAACCTCTCCGCTCTACAAAGAAATAATAGATATACAGAAGGCTGGTGAATAACCGTATGGATACACTCAGAAAAATATTCACATACTCAAAAAAATACCGCAAAAATCTTGCAGCAGCAATAATATTTGCAGTCATCGGCGTTGTCTGCTCTCTGCTTGTTCCTATACTGACGGGAAAAGCAATAGACTGTATCGTCGGAAAGGATAATGTAGACTTCGGGAAAACAGCCGTGATACTTGGAATACTTGCAGCCTCGGTAGTTACAGGAGGCATATCACAGTGGATAATGGCAAGACACACAAACACACTTTCCTATCTTACAACAAGAGATATCCGTATTGATTTTTTCAACAAGCTCAACAAGGTCCCTATAAGCTATATCGACCGTAACTCCAAGGGAGATTTTGTAAGCCGTGCCACAAACGACATAGAAACCGTATCAGACGCGCTGACTCAGGGCTTCACACAGTTCTTCACAGGAGTAATTACCATAGCCGGTACGCTTGCTTTTATGTTTGTTATAGATTTCAGAATAGCGCTGATAGTTATTGTTCTTACACCTCTCTCGCTTGCCGCTGCTGCGCTTATAACGAAGTTTTCTCACAAGGCATTTACCAGACAGTCACATATACGAGGCGAGCTGTCGGGATTTTCCGACGAAATGATAAAGAACCACAGCATCATAGAAGCATTCTGCTATCAGCAGACAGCAGAGGAACGTTTTGAAAGCCTCAACAGTGAATTTGGCGAAGCCGGACTCAAGGCAACGTTTCTATCATCCATATCAAACCCGACAACCAGATTTGTCAATGGTATGATATACGCTCTCGTCGCTCTCACAGGAGCTCTCAGAGCAGTAAGCGGAAACATATCGGTAGGTACTCTTGTAAGCTTTCTTTCATACGCAAACCAGTACACCAAGCCCTTTAACGAAATATCCGGTGTTGTTACAGAGCTTCAGAACGCCATCGCCTGTGCTGAACGTGTTTTCAAAGTAATAGCTGCTGAAAACGAAAGCGACGACAGTACGCTCCCTGAGCTTTCTGCTCCTGACGGTTCAGTAGCGTTTGACAACATCGACTTTTCATACGTTCCTGAAAAACCTCTTCTTCAGGATATAAACATAAGCGTAAAGCCCGGACAGCGTGTAGCCATAGTAGGTCCGACAGGCTGCGGAAAAACTACTCTTATAAATCTTCTTATGCGTTTTTATGATACGACCGACGGAAATATCATCATATCAGGCCAAAACATAAAAGAAATAAAAAGAGACAGCCTGCGCGAATGCTTCGGAATGGTACTTCAGGAAACATGGCTTTTCAAAGGAACTATAGCTGACAACATATCCTACGGCAAGCCGGATGCAACAGAAGAAGAAATAACAGAAGCAGCAAAGGCAGCATATGCACACAGCTTTATAAAACGACTGCCCGACGGATACAAGACCATAATATCCGAAAACGGAGGAAATCTCTCTCAGGGACAAAAGCAGCTTCTTACCATAGCACGTATAATGCTTACAAACCCGCCTATGCTTATACTTGACGAAGCAACAAGCAACATAGATATCAGAACTGAAGTAAAGATACAGCAGGCTTTTGAAAAGCTTATGAAGGGAAAGACCAGCTTCATAATAGCCCACAGACTATCGACAATAAGAAACACCGACCTTATACTTGTTATGAAGGACGGAAACATAATTGAACACGGAAACCACAACGAGCTCATGAAGAAAAACGGTTTCTACAGCACTCTGTATATGTCTGCTTCGGCAGTCTGAATTGGTTTTTTCAGCATATAGATACCACGGGTTGCTTTCATAGTTTTTAACACTTTAAAGCGAAACTCTTGACACATTTATATATGTATATTATACTATAATTATACACAAAATCGTCATGATTTTGTGGCAGTTTACATTAAATCCATAAACTCTTTATAAGGAGGAATCCACATGAAAAGAAAACTTTTTTCCCTGTTTGCTTCGGCTGCACTTTGCTTTACCGTCTCAGCTGGTTATGTATCAGCAGAAGAAGATATCATGTACGGTGATATCAACGGAAACAGTATCATAGACCTTTCTGATCTTTCAGAGCTTTCACTTATTCTGCTCGGAGAAAACGAAGCAGACGAAAAACAGATGAAAACCGCTGATATCAACGCTGACGGAAAGCTCAACGTTTCAGATCTCGCCATGATGAAAAGATATATAAACGGAAGCAGTGTAAGGCTTGGCGGCAAAGATGAATATTCATCGATTATCGTTGAAAAGATATACTCTTTTATTACCGAATGTCCATCTGGAGGCTGTGCAGAACCTGATTATGATTTTAATCAGGTTGACAAAACAAACTTCCAGCACTCCGGATACGGAGAACTTATAACCTCTTTTGAAGAATTCGCAGAGCTCACGGAAAACTACAAAAACAAAATCTTTGTAAAAGATAATGAATTTTCATTTAAAGACAGATTTTTCAACAATTACAGTTTTGTAAAGTATACCAACACGGTCTATGATGAAAGTTTTTTTGAAGATTACGTTTTATTTATTGCTTTTGAAGAGTTGCCTTATGGAGTTACAATAGAGGATGCTTCACTTGATATCGGTGAAGATAAGATTACTATAGACACAAACATCGCTCACAGCACATTAAGTTCAGATAAAGCCTCCATACACATATGGGCGACTGTCGCTGAAATTCCGAAAAGTATGTATAACGAACAGAAATTCTCTTACTCAAGCCTGTGGCTCAGACTAAAGTAAACTTCTCTGATTATGACTTAAAACAAACCCGTATCCCCCACTGTTACACTTCTCAGCGGAGGATACGGGTTTTTTATTATTCAATTACATTAAACGCCAGGCTCAGCATATAGTGCCGCCGCCGACTACTATATCACCATCATAGAACACTACCGCCTGACCGCTTGTAACAGCTCTCTGCGGTCTGTCAAACACAACCTTTACTCTTCCGTCAGGGAGCATGGATATAACTGCCGGCTCATCCTTCTGATTATACCTTGCCTTGGCAGTAACTCTCATTTTTCCCTGAAGCTCGCTTACAGATATGAAGTTTACATCCTCGGCTATAAGAGTATCGGTCAGCAGATCGTCAGCAGAACCCAAAACGACCGTGTTTGAAGCAACATCCTTGCTTACAACAAAAGCCGGCTTTCCGAGAGCTATACCGAGACCTTTTCTTTGTCCTATGGTATAGTTTATTATACCCTTGTGCTTACCGAGTATATTTCCCTCTGTATCAACAAAGCTGCCCTCATGAGAGCCTTTGTCGGTACGGCTTTTTATAAACTCGGCATACTTCCCGTCCGGAACAAAGCATATGTCCTGACTGTCAGGTTTTCCGGAGTTTATAAGTCCTGCTTCTTCAGCTATAGAACGAACCACATTCTTCTTATAAGCAGCAAGCGGAAAAATAATTTTTTCAAGCTGACGCTGTGTGAGAGTATATAGAACATATGTCTGATCCTTTGATCTGTCCTCAGGTCTTCTGAGTATATATCTTCCTTTTTCTTCATCATATTCCTTGACTGCATAGTGTCCTGTGGCTATATAGTCAAAGCCGTTTTCTTCAGCATACTCAAGCATTTTTCCGAACTTGATATATCTGTTGCAGCATATGCAGGGATTGGGAGTTTTCCCCGACACATAACTGTTTACAAAATCATCAGTAACATATTTTTTAAAATCCTCGCTGAAATCAAGAACGATATGCTCAAAACCAAGCTTATCAGCAACAGCCCTTGCATCCTCTGAATCAGAAACCGAACCACACGTTACGTTATCGGTTACAGCTATATCTTCAGGATAAAACATTCTTCCGGTCACACCTGTAACTTCATAACCGCTGTCAAGCAGTATCCTTGCTGCTGCAGAGCTGTCCACTCCACCGCTCATTCCTATCAAAACCTTTGCCATATCAGTTCTCTCCTTGATTTTAAAGAAAAAATTATTCCGGATATCTTGTCATAAGATATGTAAAAGTATTCTCAAGCTCTGACCATGAGATTACTCTGCCCCAGTGTATCGAGTTGTTATAGTTGCCTTCGGCGATCACGACTCCGTTATCATTAGTCTCAAGAACCACTACCGAATGTCCGTCGTTGTTCACTCTCAGTATATCTCCTGTTCTGATCGAGCCGGGATCATACTCTTTTATTATGCGCGCAGGCAGCGTACCGAATGCAGCATCTGAAAGCAGGAAAGCAAATCCTGCACAGCCGTATCCCTTCCAGTAGATCCCGCCGTTCCATTCATAGCTGTTATCGTTTGTCCAGCTCATTCCCTCGGGGTACTGTTTCTTAAGTGCGATCATAGCCTCGTAAACTTTTCCGGGCTCAAGATCAGGAGATACCGGCAGTGACACATCAGGAGCTGTTGTAACCGGTGGTTCCGTTACAGGCGGTGTTGTTACCGGTGGATCATAAGTGTTTACCGGTATGCGGAACACCTCGCTCTTTGACGGACATTCTTCCTCAGAAAGCTCTCTTGTTTTTCCGGATTCATTTACAGACATGCTTATATTCGTAAAGCTCAGATCATATACGCCGGCATACGTTCCCGGCAAAATATTGAATCTTGCAACAACAATAGTTCCACCGTTTCTCAGGTCACTGCTGTGACTGAACTCCATATATGTCTGTCCTGTTTTTTTGTTGGGCGCCCATCTCCACTCCGAAGGAAAATCCCCGCCCTCAAGATAGTCCAGTGTAAAAGCTGACGGATCATGGTTTATAGTAAGCCTGATACCTGCCACATCAAAACCGCTGCTTTTTATATTGAGAGGTACATACATAAAACCCTTGTCATAATCAAAAAACGGCTCGCCGACAGTCATAAGAGAAGGTTTCTCTGTTTTTTCGGAAACCATCTGCTGCTTTATACGGCATACGTCAAACACATCAACTTTTCCGTTTTTATTTATATCATATACAGATGTACCGCCGCTATACTCCTTTTCAAGCAAAATATACCGTTTGATGTCTGAAACACCTGTATCTGCACTCGCTGTAACAATATGAGAGAGCGAAACCACCCCTGTAAGCAATAAAGCCGCAAGCCTTATTTTTTTCATAAAAAAACCCCCTTGTCTTTTCAGATATCATATGTTTATAGTGAAAGTCAGATTTGTTTTTGCCTTCACTATAAATTATAACATCTGTATCATTAAAATACAAGACAGACTTACAGTAAAGAATATATAAAAAACCTGCGTTTTTTTGATATACGCAGGTTTTCTGATAATTTATTTTCTTCGTGAAATCTTATGTTTTAAGTGATGTATACGCATCCTTGCTGTACTTATAAAATCTCCCCCGAAAAAAATTATGAGGTTTATAAGAGATACTACGATAGCTACTTTTCCCGAAACATCAGACATAAAAAACGACACGAGCAGGAGAGCGGCATCGAGCATCGCAAGATATTTTATTTTTACAGGAATAAAGAAGAAGAGCATAAGCTCCATATTGGGAGCAATCATCGCAAAAGCGATAAAGAGCGACATCGTAAGATAGTAGTTTGTCGTATAACCGGTTATAAAGCCGCCGATTATCGTCCCTATAACACCGCAGAAGTAGTAAACGTTGAACCGGAATGTCCCCCAGTGGTTTTCCATCACCTGACCTATCAGCCAGTAAAAATAAAACGTAAATATCATAAACAAAGGTCTTGAAGTTATAGGAGAAAAAACAAATGAAATTATTCTCCACACCTGTCCGTCTGCTATAGCACTTCTTGAAAAGTTTATAAAATACGACAACGGAATCTTACCGGATGCCGGACAGACTATAGCGTCCATTATGAACACTACAACCATACCGGTTATCATTATGTTCATAAGTCCCGGTACAGCATATCTTCCGAATCTCCGTTCAAGCTTATTTAGCCATCCTGGTGAATTCATTGTAAGCAAGCCTCTTTCTTTTTTTATTTTTCTGAAATAAACTCCGCAAACTCCTGCAGGCTTTTTATAGAAAGATCTGCAGTACGGGAGGTTTCTTCCCAGTCAGACGAAGAACTGTCATAAACAGCAACTGAAAAAAAGCCTGACCTGTGCGCTGACTCAATACAGTGAAGCGAGTCATCAAGAACCGCTGTTTCTTCAGGAGAAGTCCCCAGAAGACGGCTGACGTTTTCAAAAAACGAAGGATCGTCTTTTTTTATTCCGTTTTCAGCACAGGTATATATAAAGCTGAATCTGTCATATATATCATATCGTCTGAGTATCACGTCGGTAAGAGATCTGTAGTTTGCCGTCGCTACACAGAATCTGATGTTCTTTTCTTCAAGCACATCAAGAAGCTCTGTAACATATTCCTTAAGCGATATGGAAGAAGAGTATTCTTCATATACCATCTGCTCTATACGTTCTGTTATCCTGTCATGCGGCATGCGGACGCCAAGATCAATAAAATACTGCGCCGCCTCCTTCATGCTGAGCCTCTTCATGACCTCGGATATTCCGGGAGGTACAGGAATATTGTTTTCCCTGAGAAATCTTATATCGGCGTTTTCCCAGCTTTTCATGGAATCAATAAGCGTGCCGTCCAGATCAAAGATAACGCCTTTTATATGTCTGCTCATCAGATAGAGTTTGTTACGCCTATCTTTGCACGGTAATCCGTTCCGACAGGCTGTACCTTATCAGTAGCAATACTGTAAATATCAGTCGATAATGCTTCGAGCTCTGCTGCTCTCTTTGTTACGGCGTTTATCTCACTTAACTTGGAAAGCGAGGTTGAGAGAGGGATTCTTGATTTTCCCTTTGCAACAGACAGTATGTCAGTACCTCTGTCGTTTATTGCAAGTATACGTGCATACACAGGAGGTGTCGTAAGATCATCTCTTGTTATACCGAGCAGAGCGTTGAGAAGTATACGTCTGATACGTGACATAGTATAACGCTTTGTTTTTATGGATTCCATCATTTCCTGTACAGACGAAGCCGTTCTTGCTTCAAAGATACGGTATTCGAGACCCTGGCCGACATCAGGTATATCTCTTATCTGAGCAGGAGTCATGGTGCGCATTCTGTACATTATTGCATTTTCGAGATTTGCAAGTGAAGCAGTTCTTCCTTCAGCTGCCGCACTTGAAAGTGTTTCTGTCATAGCAGCCGGCATAAGATCGTTGTAGTAGAAGCTCTTTTCCTTGATGTTCTGTCTTATGAATGACGCACTTGCAAAATTACATACCACATCCGGACTGTCGTGACCGGAGTTTTTTCTCGTTACTGTGAACGGTACTATCTTGGAGTTAAGATAGGATATAGCCTTGATGTATTCTATTGCAAGGAGATTGTTCGGCCAGCCGAAAACATCTCCCACCTGTTTTCCGTATTTTTTTTCAACAAGCGCATGCATAGCAGAAGGGTATGAATATCCGCTGTCAAGAAGAGCCCTGAGTTCCTGAGACTGTGAACATGTTATACTTGCCTGAACAGCCTGAAGAAGCTTGTTTACGTCACCGCACTCACTTCCGAAGGAAAGCTCGTCTATGCAGCCCATAGAATTGAGAATATACATAGCTGCTCTTGCAAAGCCCTCAGCACCTGATAAAGAGTAAGCAACGGGAAGCTCAATGACAAGATCCGCCCCACAGCGTACCGCAGCCTTTGCTCTTTCGAATTTATCTATAATAGCCACATCACCGCGCTGAACAAAGTTTCCGCTCATAACCGCTACAATATGTGTAGCACCGTTTTCGCGCGTTTTCTGTATATGATAATAATGTCCGTTATGGAAAGGATTGTATTCGCATATAATGCCTGATACCTTCATTCTGTATACCCCCCAAAAAATTAATAAATTTTATAGTTCTGTTAAAATTATATCACAAAACAAACTGTATGTAAATATCTTTATTATAGTGAAATTCAAAATAAATTTTACATTCGCTGCAATAATTTTATTCTTATCCCCTCAGAATCCGCTAACTGCGAAAGCGGCGTGGATATCAGCTGACAGCAGATAAAAAAATATATAAATAAATTTTTACATATCCGTCTCAATCAGTAATTTCCTTAACTGACAACGTTTTTTTTGGGCAAAAAGCTGATTTTAATAAAAAAGGCTTGAATTTTCGCCCAAATAGTATATAATTAATTAGTAAACTTTGACCGAAAATATGATATTACGCATATATTTTCGAATAAAAACAAAAGGAACCACCGATCAAATCCCCAGACAAGTCTGACACAAAGCTCGCCCGCCGGTTTTATCAGTGATCCCTGAAAATATGAAAGGAACTTTGTAAAAATGAAAATCTTAGTAATCAACGCCGGAAGCTCATCTCTCAAGTACCAGCTTATCGATATGACTGATGAAACTGTCATAGCAAAGGGAAACTGTGACAGAATAGGAATTGACGGACACATTTCACACAAGACTTCAGACGGCAGAAAAGTAGACGCAGACTGCAGCTTCCCGACTCACACAGAAGCTTTTGAAAAGCTCGTAGAGGTTCTTACAACAGGCGACGCTTCAGTTATCAGCTCTATGAACGAGATATCTGCTGTAGGTCACAGAATAGTTCAGGGTGCTGAGATCTTCTCAAAGACATGCATCGCTACAGACGAGGTAATTCAGCAGATAGACGATCTTGCTGAGCTTGCTCCTGTTCACAACCATCCGCACGCACTCGCTCTCAGAGCCTGCAAAAAGGTAATACCTGCAGACGTAAAGCAGGTAGTTGTTTTCGACACCGGCTTCCATCAGACAATGCCTAAAAAAGCATTCATGTACGGTGTACCTTACGAGTGCTACACAAAGTACCATGTAAGAAAGTATGGTTTCCACGGCACATCACACCGTTTTGTTACTGCAAAGCTTGCTGAAACACTCGGAAAGAAGCCGGAGGATCTCAAGATAGTTTCCTGTCACCTCGGAAACGGCTCATCAATCACAGCTGTTGATGCCGGAAAGTCAGTAGATACTACTATGGGCTTCACACCTCTTGACGGTCTCATCATGGGTACAAGATGCGGTGCTATCGATGCTTCTGCTGTAACCTTCCTTCAGAACAAGCTTGGTCTCTCTGCTTCCGAAATGAGCGACTACCTTAACAAAAAATCAGGTTTCATGGGTGTTTCAGGTATTTCAAGCGATAACCGTGACATCACTGCTGCTATAGAAAAAGGCGACGAAAGAGCAGAGCTTACTTCCGAAATGCTCCGCTACCAGATCAAAAAATACATAGGCGCTTTTGCAGCTGCCATGAACGGTCTTGACGCAGTTATCTTTACAGGCGGTATCGGAGAAAATGCTCCTGAGGTACGTGAAGGTGCATGTGAGGACATGAGCTTCTTCGGTATAGAGCTTGACAAGGAGCTCAACAAGGTAAGAGGAGAACTCAAGAAGATATCAACAGAAAACTCAAAGGTTCAGGTATGGGTAGTTCCTACAAACGAAGAGCTTCTCATTGCAAGAGACACTCTTGAGCTTATCAGTGAAAAGTAATTTTTTATAAAAAGCATATTTTACGCCGTAGAAGATACATCCTCTGTTCTGCGGCGTTTTATTCATATCAGAAACACTCCCGGCATAAAAATTTATAAAACACAAATTTTTTTCCGGAGTGATTCTGATGCTTGAAAAAATAAGCGATATGGTATGGAGCGGATATACGCTTGCTTTTATCCTTGCGTTCGGAGGATGGCTTACAGTAAAAACACGTTTTTTTCAGCTAAGGCGGCTAAGGTTCATACTGAAAAACACTGTTTTTTCTCTTTTTTCTGCCGGAAACTCTGAAAACAGCGGAGGCGGCATAAGTCAGAAGGGGGCTTTTTGCTCGGTACTTGCCGCAACCATGGGAACAGGGAACATAATAGGCGTTGCTTCAGCTATAGCGATAGGCGGAGCGGGGGCTGTGTTCTGGATGTGGGTATCTGCTATCCTCGGCATGATGGCGGTCTATGCAGAAAACTACTTCGGAAGCATGTACAGAAAAAAAGACAGAAACGGAAACGAAAGCGGAGGCGCCATGTACTATATAGAAGCTGCCCTGAACCGTCCGGCAGCTGTTATATATGCGGTTCTGTGTGTATTTGCCTCGCTCGGCATGGGAAATATGGTACAGACAAACTCCCTGTCTGCCGCAGTTTCTTCCCAGACAGGTATTTCTCCTGTGGTCATAGGGATCATAGCTTCTTTTTTATGCGGCCTTGTGATAATAGGCGGAATAGACAGGATATCTTCGGTAGCAGAAATACTGATACCGCTCATATCAGGAATATATATACTCGCCTCACTTTTTATAATATCAAAAAACTTTTCGGTACTACCTGATGTATTTGAAAAAATATTTTCTGAAGCATTCGGAATAAAAGCTGCCGGCGGCGGCATAAGCGGTGCGCTCATAAAAAAAGCCGTATCAGTCGGAATGAAGCGCGGAGTTTTTTCAAACGAGGCAGGACTCGGAACATCCTCCATGTTTCATTCACACTGTGCAGGCAGAAGCCACGAAACACAAGGAATATGGGGAATTTCAGAGGTATTTGCCGATACGATGATATGCTGTACCCTGACCGCACTTGCCATACTGTGTTCAGCAGAAAAGGGCGTAAAAATATCGGAAAACAGCACAGCACTTATTACAGATGTTTTTTGCGGCTGCTTCGGAAAATACTCCGGCTTTTTTATAAGTATCCTTGTTTCCCTCTTCGCCTTCGCAACACTTGTAGGCTGGTCACACTGCGGAGAAAGTGCTTTTTCATATGTTTTCGGAAAAAAGGAATGCTATATATATAAGTTTATTTACTGTCTTGCGGCATATACAGGAGCAGTACTGAGCCTTAAAACAGTCTGGACGCTTTCGGATATTTTTAACGGACTGATGATAATTCCGAACATAACCGCACTGATACTGCTGTGCAGAAAAAAATCAATGAATACACCATAGCTTACCTGTCAACAATAAGATTGCGGAACCTGTATTTTTTTACAGCCTTACGCAATCTATTATTTTTACAGGATGTGATAACTTGAAGCTGTCAATAAACGAAGATGGTATATACGACTGCGACACCTACACGATTTCATGTGCCGACGCACTCAGGTGCGGAAGAGCCTTTGCGGAAAGCTGCCATGATGTGGTAGTAGGCTCTGACAGGAACTGCGAGGCGGTCTTTCATGCCCTGACCTCCGGAATTCTTTCAGGTTCAGGAAACGTATGGAGCATAGGAAACTGTACACAGGCACAGCTGAAGTATGCTGTACGGGTATCAGGTGCAGGAGGCGGGATCTTTATACAGAACTGCAGCGGAAACATCCGTCTTGTTCCGTTTTCCGAAGCAGGACACGCGCTTGTCAGGGAAGAAGAAAAAAACCTTTTACAGAACCTTCAGACTGAGTACGATGACGTATATAACGAAGAAGGAAAGCTTATAAACTCCTCCACCCTGATAAGAATGTACAGCTCTGATGCAGCACGTCTTTTCTCGGCCGTCAGAAAAGCAGATATACGTATAAACTCTTCAAACCCCGTTATACGGGAGCTGTGCGAAGAGCTTACCGACAACAACACATCTGACCACTTTTCAAGTGTTACGTTCAGTGTTTCGGATGACGGCATGCGAGCGTCTGCGTATTCATGCGAAACAGGCTTTGTTTTTTATGAAAAGCTCATACTTATATGCTGTATAGACGAGTTTGAAAAAGGAAACGATGTGGCACTTCCCTACAGCTTCCCTATGATAGCTGACAGGATTGCCTCCGGGTACAATCAGAATATATACAGATTTGACCCGTTTTCTGAAAACGCCGCAGACACATCAAGAAAAGAAATATCTCTTGAGTTTCCTTTTCTTTACGACGCACTGTATCTTATAAACAGAGTAGTCCGTATCATGCTTTTACGGAAAAAATCACTCGCCATGCTCCTTGACGATATCCCTGACTTTACGACCGCGGTAAAATATATAAACCTGCACCATGATGAGAACTGTGAAGAAAGCGATATACGTTCACGTGATGAAAACGATGTAGTGTGCAGATGTGACAACGGCAGAATCATCGCCAGAAAATCCAGAAGCGGAAAAAGCCTTATACTTTTTGCCGAGAGCTACAGTACAGAGAGTGCAGACGAGCTTTGCTGCAGCTGGCTTTCTGACCACGGAATGCGCTGAACATGTCTTTCATATCCACAGAAGCGCCGGATACTCCCGGAACAGACTTCCGGCGTTTCTGTCCCTGATATATAAGCCTTACTCTCATATCAGCTTTGGAAAATCAGACCTTAACACACACTGTTACAGGCAATAAATAACGAATGACAAAAGAATGACATAACCCTCTGAACATTCGTGTATTTTGCCATAACGATTATCCATATACTGTCTTGACATTAGTCGGTAGGTGTAATATAATTAGTGTGTATATTTATGTTCGGATATCATACATAGCTGTTTATAAAGACAATTTATTATTATATCTAACAAAAACAATTAATTTACAAGGAGGACTATGCTAATTGAACTATCATAACAATAACCGAAAACGTTACAACTACGAAAAAGACAAATCATCTCCGAGACAGTTTGCCGGAAGAAAATCTGAATCCGCAGATAATGCCCAGGAAACAAAGACTGATTCAAGAGCTGCAAAAAAAGACAACCGTAAAACCCCCGTAAAAATCATCCCCCTCGGTGGTCTCAATGAGATCGGAAAAAACATGACTGCTTTTGAATGCTCAAACGATATCTTTATCGTTGACTGCGGTCTTGCCTTCCCTGACTCCGAAATGCTCGGCGTCGATATCGTAATCCCTGATTTTACTTATATCGAAAGAAATCAGGCAAAGGTAAGAGGTGTTGTTCTCACGCACGGACACGAGGATCACATCGGAGGCCTCGCATACCTTCTGAAGCGTATCAACGTTCCTGTATATGCAACAAAGCTCACACTCGGACTTGTGGACGGAAAGCTCAAGGAACACGGACTCTCCGGAAAAGTAAAGCTTTGTGAAGTAACACCAAAGAAAACAGTAAAGATGGGCTGCATGGCAGTAGAGTTTATTTCTGTAAACCACTCTATCCCGGATTCTGTAGGACTTGCTATACACACACCTGCCGGTGTACTCGTACACACAGGTGACTTCAAGGTGGACTACACTCCGATAAACGGCAAGCCTATAGATCTTGCACGCTTCGGCGAGCTCGGCTCCAAGGGCGTACTTGCGCTTATGGCAGACTCTACAAACGCTGAACGCCCGGGCTTTACACAATCCGAAAAGAAAGTAGGAAACTCGTTTGAAACACTGTTCACAAGAGCAGAAGGCAAACGAATCATAATAGCCACATTCTCATCAAACATCCACCGTATACAGCAGATCATCGACTGCGCTGTACGTACAGGAAGAAAAATAGCCGTTTTCGGCCGCAGCATGGTAAATGTCATCACAACTGCTATCGAGCTCGGATATCTTGAAGCACCGTCAGGCACTATCATAGATATAGACCTCATGAACAGATATGACAGCAGTCAGATAGTCCTGATAACAACAGGCAGTCAGGGCGAGCCTATGTCTGCGCTTACACGTATGGCAATGAACGATCACAAGAAGGTCAACATCAACTGCAACGACTTCATTATCATATCTGCTACCCCGATACCAGGAAACGAAAAGTTTGTCACAAAGGTAGTAAACGAGCTTATGAAATCAGGAGCAGAGGTCGTATACGAAGCAATGTACGAGGTACATGTTTCCGGCCATGCATGTCAGGAAGAGCTCAAGCTCATGCTTGCACTTACAAGACCTAAGTTCTTCATACCTGTCCACGGCGAATACAAGCATCTTAAAAAGCATGCCCAGCTCGCACTCGAAATGGGTATTCCGGAAAACAACATAATAATCGGCGAGATAGGAAATGTGATCGAAACTGACGGCGTAGATATGAGAGTAACCTCACGTGTACCGGCAGGCCGTATACTTGTTGACGGTCTCGGAGTAGGCGATGTAGGCTCCATAGTACTCAGAGACCGAAAACATCTTGCACAGGATGGTCTTATCATAGTAGTTATTGCTATCGACAAGGCTTCCAACATCATAGCGTCAGGTCCTGACATAATCTCAAGAGGCTTTGTCTATGTGAGAGAATCCGAGGAGCTTATTGACGAAGCAAGACAGGTTCTCAACACTACTCTTGCACAGTGCTCAATACACGACCTGAGAGAATGGAATTCACTCAAAACAAAGCTCAAGGACGCTCTTTCCGAATATATTTACAGCAAAACCAAGAGAAGCCCTATGATCCTCCCGATCATAATGGAAATCTGATCAGACTCCGGTCGGCTTTTTGCCAGTTCCGGTTTCATAGAAAATCAATCGTAAGGAGGAGATTTTCACGAAAAAAAGAAATGTGATACCGCTTCTTTTAACGCTTTCGCTCCTGTTACTCCTTTCGTTGGTTTCAGCATTAAGGATATACCACTATAACGAAAAAGAATCTTATATATATATCATTGTGCTTGTCATAATGGCTTTCATTGTGGCGGCACAGATAATCCGCATAAATCAAAACATCTACAGATTCTTCAATCGTATGGAACATAGTCTGGAACAGACAAAATGCTTTACACTTTACAACACCCCCGATCCTATTGCAATAACCGACGGGAGCGGACGAATACTCTGGTATAACAGTTCCTTTTACAATAATATCGCAAACGGAAACGATGCTTTCGGAATGGATTTTTACGAGGAGCTTGACATACCTGAGCAGAAGAACGACCATAAAGATCGTTTTTTGCTCTCTTATCAGAACAAAAAATACAACATAGAGTGTATATCAAACACCGACTACAGCATAAAAATGAACATCTTTTTCTTCAGGGATTCTACAGAGCATCTTTCACTTCTTGAAGAATACAACAACAAAAAACCGACAGTAGCTATTATCGCTATAGACAACTACGAGGATATTTTTCAGAACGCAAAGGAAAGCGAACGTTCAGTTGCGTGGGCAAAAATGGAATCCATACTTGAAAATCTCACCCTAAACACCAACAGCTTTCAGAAGAGACTTTCAAAAGACAGGTTTCTTGTTGTTTTTGAAGAACAGCACCTTCAGAACGTTATAAAAGAAAGATTCAGAATACTTGACGAAGCGCGTACTATATCAGTAGGCGACGAGATGTGCATCACGCTTTCTATCGGAGTAGGAAGCTGCAGCAGCTCTCTTGCAGAAAGTGAATTATTTGCAAGAGAAGCTCTTGATATGGCTCTCGGACGAGGCGGCGATCAGGCTGCTGTAAAAACCGACAACGGCTACGAGTTTTTCGGCGGACTTTCAAAAGGTGTCGAAAAGCATTCGAGAACCAAAACACGAATCATATCAAACGCTATGCAGAAGCTTTTTGATAATGCTTCAAACATCTTCATAATGGGACACCGTTTCGGAGATCTTGATTCCATAGGCTCTGCAATAGGCTTGTCAGCAGCTCTCGAAACAATCGGAAAGAAGTCCTATATAGTAGTCGATCAGGAAAACAATCTTGCCGGAGATCTTATACGGAAGACTCAGAGCAGCACACTCTCACTCAGCTTCATTGATGAAGCTGAAGCGCTTACACTGTATGACGAAGCAAGCCTTCTTGTAGTAGTGGATACTCACAAGAAAAACATAGTCGAAAGCCCGGCACTTCTTGAAAAAATAAAAAACATCATAGTCATAGACCATCACAGGAAGGACATAAACTACATAGACAACGCTCTTCTGTTCTATCATGAACCGTATGTGTCGTCTGCGTCCGAAATGATAGCCGATGTAATACCTTACTTCAGAAACTTTACAAAGCTTCCGTCAGCAGCTGCCGACGCACTTCTTGCCGGCATCATGCTTGATACCAAGAACTTTGTACTGAAAACCGGCGTAAGGACCTTTGAAGCGGCAGCCTTCCTTAAAAAAATGGGAGCAGACACAGTTTCGGTAAAGCATCTTTTCTCAAACAGCATAGAGTTTTACCGCATGAGATCCGAAATAGTCTCAGATGCTGAGCTTTACAAGGATTGCGCTATATCGATTGCACATCCGAAGCATGGTCTTGTTGAATCTCTCAGGATAGCAGCTCCCCAGGCAGCAGATACGCTCATGGAAATAAGCAGCGTAAAAGCTTCGTTTGTTATCTATGAGTCAAACGATATGATAAACATCTCAGCCCGTTCATACGGACAGATAAACGTACAGCTTATCATGGAAAAAATAAACGGCGGCGGTCATCTTACCATGGCTGCAGCACAGCTTAAAGACGTGACTCTTGATGAAGCAAAGCAGCTTCTCATAGAGGCACTGGAAAAATATTTTCTGGAAAATATGACAGACACTAAAACAACTACTCAAAAGGAGAACTGAAAAAATGAAAGTTATTTTTACACAGGACGTTAAAGGCTCCGGAAAAAAAGGCGAGATCAAAAACGTTTCCGACGGTTACGCAAGAAACTTCCTTCTTTCCAAGGGTCTTGCAGTTGAAGCCAATGCACAGAACCTAAGCGAGCTCAAAAGCAAGCAGTCATCAATACAGCACAAAATAGACGTAGAAAAAGCCGAAGCACAGAAGATTGCCGACTCAATAAACGGCAAAAAGCTCACAATAACTGCAAAGGCAGGCGCATCAGGCAAGCTCTTCGGTGCAGTAACCTCATCACAGATATCAGATGAAATATCTGCTCAGTTCGGTTTTAAGATCGACAAGAAAAAGATAAGCCTCAAGAGCGAAATAAAGAACTTCGGTGAATACGAAGCCGACGTCAAGCTCTATACGGGAATCGCAGCAAAGATAAACATAGAAGTAACAGAGGGATAATAAATGCCGCATGAAAACTTTAACCTCAGCGCATCCGCACAGACAGGGTTTGAAATGCCGCACAGTATCGAAGCCGAGCAGTCCGTACTCGGCTCGATTCTTATAGACTCAAACGTTCTGGCAGCTGTACTCGACAAGATAAAGCCCGAGGCTTTTTATAACGAACAGCACAGAGAGCTTTTTTCAATAATGGTCCGCATGTTTTCAGACGGCTCAAAGTCTGACGTCGTAACCGTTCTCAACGAAGCTTTATCACTCAGGATCTTTGAATCAGCATCCGAGGGAAGAATGTATCTTGCCTCGCTTATGTCAAACGTTCCTTCTGTCTCAAACGTTGAAGACTACTGCAACATCATAGCCGAAAAATATTATGCACGAAGCCTCGCTATAGTCGCACAGCAGATTATAAGCGACGTTGCCTCCGGTTCATATGAAGCCAGAACCCTTCTTGACGCAGCAGAACAAAAAATCTACGACATACGTCAGGGCAAGGATGTAAAAGGACTTACTCCGCTCAACGATGTAGTATATCAGGCATATGACAGACTTTCAAAGATAACAGGTCCTGACAAGGAAAAGTATCTCGGTGCAAAAACAGGGTTTACATACCTTGATATAATAACAACAGGACTTAACCGTTCAGACCTTATACTGCTGGCGGCACGTCCGGGTATGGGAAAGACCTCCTTTGCTCTTAACATCGCTTCCAACGTTGCAAGACATACAGAAAAGGACGTCGCAGTCTTTTCTCTCGAAATGTCAAAGGAACAGCTTGCAACAAGACTTCTGTCAACAGAAGCACTTGTAGACAGCAACAAGCTCAGAAGCGGAAGGCTCGCAAAGGATGACTGGATAAGACTTGCTTCAAGCGCAGATGTGCTTTGCAGACTTACTATGTTCATAGACGATACTGCTGCCATAACTGTACAGCAGATGAAGGCAAAGCTCAGACGAATGAAGAACCTCGGTCTTGTAGTTATAGACTATCTTCAGCTTATGACCACAACACTCAAAACCGACAACCGAGTTGCTATCATCTCCGAGATCACAAGACAGCTCAAGATCATGGCTAAGGAGCTTGATGTTCCGATAATACTGCTGTCTCAGCTTTCACGAGGACCTGAAGCAAGAACAGATAAGCGTCCGATGCTGTCGGACCTCAGAGAATCAGGTTCTATCGAACAGGACGCCGATATAGTTATGTTTCTTTATCGTGACGCTTACTACAACAAGGAAAGCACACAGCCTAACGTGAGCGAATGCATAGTTGCCAAGAACCGACACGGAGAAACCGGAACGGTAGAAATGATATGGGACGGACAGTTCACAAGATTCGCTAACAAGGAAGGATAATGTAATGCTTGACCAGATATCCGACACAATAAAAAAATACAATATGCTCGAAGCAGGAGACGAGGTCATCACCGCTCTGTCAGGCGGAGCTGACAGCGTCTGCCTGCTTCTTGCACTAAACGAGCTTAAAACCGCTCTTGGCATAAAAGTATCAGCAATTCACGTAAACCATTGCCTCAGAGGTGATGAAAGCGACCGTGACGAGATGTTCTGCCGCAGGCTTTGTGAAGCTAACGGCATCCCTCTCGTATGCGGAAGCTTTGACGTAAAGGGAGAAGCCTCAGAACTCGGACTTTCGACAGAACAGGCAGCAAGGAATATAAGATACCGTTTTTTTGCCGAGCACTCATCTGGGAAAAAAATAGCGACTGCCCACAACGCAAACGACAATGCTGAAACTGTTATTTTTAATCTGACAAGAGGTACCGGAACAAAAGGAGCAGCAGGTATCCCGCCTGTAAGAGGAAATATCATTCGTCCGCTTCTGCGTGTAACAAGAGAAGAGATAGAAAAATACCTTCTTGAAAAAAAGCAGGAATACGTTACCGATTCTACAAACCTGACTGATGACTATACAAGAAACAAGATTCGTCATAACGTGCTCCCTGTTCTCAGTCAGATAAATCCTTCCCTTATAGGTACAATAACCGCAGCTTCGGAAAACCTCCGCACCGACAATGATTTTATAGAAGCTGCAGCAGAAAAAGCATACTCAGAGTGCCTTACAGAAAGCTCCGCACTTACAGGACTTGACATGCTTCATCCGGCGATCAGACGCAGATGCATATCACGGCTGCTTTCTGAAAACAATATTGAAGTAAACAGCAAAAGGATATCCGATATAGATAATATATGCGGAAGAAAAGGAAAAATAAATCTTTCCGGAAACATATATATAATATCAGAAAAAAACTCTCTGTATATAAAAGAGATATCTTCGGAAAAAAACTCCTCCGAGCCTGTATGCTATCCGCTGAAGCAAGGCACAAACCTCTTTAAAAACAAAAAGGTTGAAGTAATCATAACCGACTGCTGTGAGTACAGCGGCGAAGTCGCAATAGATGCAGACAAACTAAAAGGAACTGCAGTCATAAGAGGAAGACTTCCCGGTGACAGAATAAAGCTCGCCGGAAAAAGCTTCACCTCATCTGTCAAAAAGCTTCTTCAGAGCCGTTTTGACGTTTCAAGGAGAGAAAACATATGCTTTATCGCTGATGACGACGGTCCTGTATTTATCGAAGAAACAGGCATAGCCGATCGTGCAGCACCGGACGCTCAGACAAAAAAAATAATGATAATAAAAATTCAATGTGAATAAACAATGAAAAAACGCTGTCTTTTCATTTCAATACTTGACTTTACAGCGTTTTCACGTTAAAATATTCTTATGACTTTTTTTTATATCTGTTTAACTGCAACAGTGTAATGGTGTATCGCTGTTTTAACGAAATCCCCGGAAAAAATATCAAACGGTGATTTTCTGTGTTTTTAACAGACAAGAGAATGGAGTGAAGATAATTGACACCAAAAAAGAACAAAGGTCTTCTGACCTACATTTCCATAGCGGCAATAATAATCCTCATACTCGGATTTCTTATTCCCAGCCTTGATCAGGGCAGTACCGCAAAAAAATATTCCGAAATAATAGGCTACTTTGATGATTATTCAGTATCTGAATACAGCCTCAATCTGAAAACCGGCGAACTGAATATGAAGCTTCGCGGCTCAAACGAAAAAATAATCTACACCGTGCCAAACGTAGGACTTTTTCTTCAGGATACAGACTCCGAAATAAAAGACTACCGTGAAGAGTATAACGCAAAGTATCCGGGCGAACCACCTCTCAAGGTAAACTATATAAGAGGAACCGATAACTCCTGGATCATCACAGTAATCCCTACGATACTTCTTCTCGTTATGGGTATCGCACTTTTCTTTTTTATGATCCGTCAGGCAGGCGGCGGCGGAAAGTACAACAACTTCGGCAAGGCAAACATCCGCGCAGCTTCAGGAAAAAAGAAAACAACGTTTGAAGACGTTGCAGGTGCAGACGAAGAAAAAGAAGAACTCAAAGAAATAGTAGACTTTCTCAAGTTCCCTAAAAAATACGACGAGATAGGCGCAAGAGTACCTAAGGGTGTACTTCTCCTCGGACCTCCGGGTACAGGTAAGACTCTCCTTGCAAAAGCAGTTGCCGGTGAAGCAGGCTGCCCGTTCTTCTCTATCTCAGGCTCTGACTTCGTCGAAATGTTCGTCGGTGTCGGTGCTTCAAGAGTAAGAGATCTTTTTGACCAGGCAAAGAAAAACAGTCCGGCTATTATCTTTATCGACGAAATAGACGCCGTAGGACGCCGCAGAGGTGCAGGTCTCGGCGGAGGACACGACGAAAGAGAACAGACCTTAAACCAGCTCCTCGTCGAAATGGACGGCTTTACTGAAAACGACAACGTAATAGTTATCGCAGCAACAAACAGACGTGATATACTTGACCCGGCGCTTCTCAGACCGGGACGTTTTGACAGACAGATCCTTGTAAACTATCCGGACGTAAAGGGACGTGAGGAGATACTCAGGGTACACGCAAAGAACAAACCGCTCGGTCCTGATGTTAATCTCAACGTTATAGCAAAGACCACACAGGGCTTTACAGGTGCCGATCTTGAAAACCTTCTTAACGAAGCAGCTCTTCTTGCTGCACGTGCAGGAAGAAAGGCTGTTATAGAAGCTGATATCGAAGAGGCTACACTCAAGGTCATAGCAGGTCCTGAAAAGAAATCCCACATAGTAACAGACCGTGACAAAAAAATCACCGCCTATCACGAGGCCGGTCATGCAATCGCTGCATATCACCTGGAAACACAGGAAAAGGTTCATCAGGTTACTGTTATCCAGAGAGGTATGGCTGCAGGTCTTACAGTTACAAGACCTGTTACTGACGACTCACATATGTCAAGAACAAAAATGCGCGAAACAATCGTTATGCTCCTCGGCGGACGTGTTGCAGAGAGTCTCGTGCTTGACGATATATGCACAGGTGCTTCAAACGATATCGAACGTGCAACAAAGCTTGCACGAAGCATGGTAACACAGTACGGCTTCTCAGAAAAGCTCGGCACTATAGTGTACGGCGATGAGGGCGGAGAAGTATTCCTTGGCAGAGACTACGGTCACACAAGAAACTACAGCGAAAAGATAGCCTCACAGATCGATGATGAGGTCCGTGATATCATATCAGCAGCATATGAAAAGTGTGAACAGATACTCACTGAAAACATGAGCGAGCTTCACAAACTCGCCGAGTACCTTATCGAACACGAAAAGATCGACGGTGACGACTTCATAAAGCTTATGAACGGAGAGCTCGGCACAGAAGACTGCTCTGTTGATGAAGAAAAAGCTCCTGCCTCTGAAGATGCAGACGGAAACGACAGCAGCTACGTAACCCCTGAGGCTTACGAAACAGAGGAAACTGAAAAAGCAGAAGACTCAGGAAACACAGAGGAAATCTGATATGAAAAAAATTGCAAGGTTCTTCAAGGTAAGCGAAGAGCAGTTTATCAGAGACTGGAAGGATACCTTCAAGGGTCTCACAGACGATGAGATAAAGCAGATCTATGAAAATATAAAGCTTCCGAAAAGAGCAACCTCCGGCTCAGCAGGCTACGACTTTTACTCCCCTGTTTCATTCAATCTTGAACCCGGCGAAACAATAAAGCTTCCAACCGGTATACGCGTCAGGATTGAAGAGGGCTGGATGCTTGCATGCTATCCAAGAAGCGGACTCGGCTTCAGATACCGCATGCAGCTCAACAACACTGTTGGGATCATAGACAGTGATTATTATTATTCCGATAACGAAGGACACATAATAATAAAATTCACAAACGCCTCCAACACAGGACTTACAATAACCCTCCGCGCAGGAGACGCTTTTGCGCAGGGGATATTTACAGAGTACGGTATAACCGAAGACGACGATGCCTCTGCTGTCAGAAACGGAGGCTTCGGAAGTACAGACAAGTAAAAAAACGCTTCATAAGTCATAAAACTTATGAAGCGTTTTTTTATTATTTTCTTGGTCCGAGTATATTTGTAAGCTTAACTACATAACGTTTAAGGTGTGCAAGATCGGACATATTTACCTTTGAATCGCCCGTAACATCAGCACGTATTGTATCGTCTGCATCAAACTCGATTTCCTTCAGGAGATACTGTGAGAGCAGCGAAAGATCAGTGATATCTACCTTTCCGTTGTGGTCAAGATCGCCATAGTACGCGTCTGAAGCGTCCGGAGGAGCTGTCGTAACCTTAGGAGCTGTAGTAGTAACCACCGGCTCTGTAACCTTAGCTGTAGTAACAGCAGGCTCTGTTACCTTTGCAGTTGTAACAACCGGTTCTGTTACCTTCGGAGTATCTGTCACTACAGGATTTCCTGATGATGTCTTTCCGCCGTCAAGGTTACTTCCCTCTGTTGATGAGTAGCTTGAGTAGTATTCGTTAAGTGAAAGACCTGTTCCGTTCTTTCCGAGAGGAATCTGGTGATCAAGTCCTATGTACTTTCCTGACTTTGCTGTCTGCCAGAGTGATGGTTCAAACAGACCGTACTTATCCTTATCCCATGTCTTGAAGTCATAGCTGAGAAGTCCGCCTGTATCACCTGAGTTAGGATTGAGACACCAGAAGGTATGGTTGATGTGGTTGTCTATCATATAGTCACGGAGAAGAGTCATCCACTTCTGGTTCGGGCCATCATCCATATGACCGCCCCATTCGCCTATGAGAAGCGGAGCTATATCCTCTGCGTTGATATATGCCCATGTATCATACCAGTAATCATCAAGAAGCGTCTGTGTTGTAAAGTCCTTGTCAAACCATGTCTGTGCATAAACTGACGGACCGTAGTCATGCGGAGAATATACTATCTGGCTTGTTCCGCTCTTAGGAGTGATAGGAAGGTCTCTTACGCCTCTGAGGTTTCCGCCCCACCATGCGCCGTACCATGGAGACTGTCCCGGAGGAGCATTGAATATATCAGGTGTACCCCATGACTTTCCGTCCTTAGGATACTGTTCTATACCCTCTATAAAAATAAGAGCGTTAGGGTTTACCGCAAGTATCGAATCAGCGCACTTTGTAGCGGCATATGCCCAGTTGTTTTCATCTGTGGAGTCATCCCACTTTGCTATGTCATCAGGACAGCTTGTACCGCTGTAGCCTCTCTTGCCATGAGGCTCGTTCTTAAGGTCGTAGCCTATAAGTGTATCATCGTCCTTGTACTTATCTGCAAGCCATGTGAGTGATTCTATCCACACATCAGTCGATACGCCTGCCTTGCCGTACCAGAGCTCATAGTTATGACCTGAGTTGTTTGCATCAGGACTGTGTATGTCGATAAAAGCTTTGATACCGTATACCTTGCACTTCTGCATGATAACATCAAAGATCTCCATACTGTTTTTCAGTGTCTTTCCGTCTTCATAAACAAAGTCTTTGTTTATATCTACATAAGGCGGTTCATAACCTGCCTGAACACTGTTTGCCTCATATGGCTCTCCGTTCATCCATGAAACGATAAGCTCTGTCGAGATCGGAAAACGTATAACGTTTATACCGTGATCGGCACATGACGAAAGAAACTCATCAACATCACACGCATAGAGTCCGTGCGCACAGTTCTCCGTACAGTTGAAGCCGAACCAGTTTGCACCTGTAAGCCATACTTCGTTTCCGTTTTTGTCATAAAGACGGCTTCCCTTTGCATGAAGCCAGTCGTCGTTTCCGTCATCGGCTGCTGCATATACTGCCTGCTTTTCTGTACTCTTAAGAGCAGATGAAGCGCTGAAGATGCTTGTTCCTGCTATCGCAGCAAGACACAAAAGAGCCGTGACTTTTTTTAAACTCTTCATTGTAAAAACCTCCTGAATTTTTAAAAAACCCTAAAAAAATATACTTATAAGAACCTCTTCTTAATTTATATTATACAATACCTACAATAAATTGTCAAGAGATATAAACATATTTAACAATAAATTGAAAATCAACCCTCTATATCACTCTAAAGGACAAGTGGGGTTATAACCAAAAGTACACCCCTATAACAGAAATGTACTTGGTCAGTCACTTGTTTGCTTTATCTCCAATATGTCAATTCAGAATTTCCTGATACAACTGTATGTTTTATACCAAGTGACTTGAATGTTTCTCCTGTCCTTCCCTATAATATAGTCAGAACAGTCTATAAACCAGAAAACAAT
>SVNR01000040.1 GCA_015066815.1 Ruminococcus sp. | reverse complement strand
GCAAGAGCCAGCGACGCAATCGCTTCCGTCCTTGACTTTTCCTCGAAAGGAAAACAGGGTGCGTAAGTTACGCCAAAGGACAGGAATGCGGAATAAAGGACAGATAAAGGACAAAACCGAATTTCAGACAAAAAGAAAACTCTCAAACGGCTATTTTAAGCCATTTGAGAGCAACTGTTGTGGTGACCCGTACGGGAATTGAACCCATGATTCCGCCGTGAAAGGGCAGCGTCTTAACCTCTTGACCAACGGGCCATGTAATAGCGGCAGTGGGATTCGAACCTACGACCAATCGGGTATGAACCGAGTACTCTAGCCAACTGAGCTATGCCGCCATAGTTTATGTCGTTTTGAGTTTTCCCACAAGCGACTTTTATATTATACACTATAACTTGTCCCTTGTCAATAGTTTTTTTTAAAAAATTTTTTTCTTACACTTGTAGTATTAAAATCCCTGTGCGAGCAGATAATCTTCTGCAATATCGTTGACAAAATCAGGACGGACACTGTTTCTTACCAGAGTTTCTATAAAATCAATAGCCTTTTCTTTTTTTGATGTGAAACCTTTAAGTATGGCTTCTCGTTTTGTAAGATTGTCCTTTACAAGTATTCCATAGAGAGGCAGAGCAAGTACTTCATCCTCTTCACAGAAAGCACTGTATATAAGTCTTGAATCTCCTAAGCATTCGTTGTAGATAGTCTTCATTTTGTTTTCCTCCGTATTTTTGTTTTTTCTTCCTGTTGCCTTAGAGCATGGTTTTATTATAACGTCCGGAATATCAAAATACAATACATTTTCCCTGAGAGGTATCTGAAACGACCTGAAAGGTAAAATAAATTTATTATATTGCCTTGCACAGTTGTTCACTGCGGTAACTCCGTGCATACCGGCTAATAGTGAACAAAAAAAGTATTTTTTCGTTCACTATTAGCCATATATTTGCACGAAACAAGGCTTTCCCTTGGTTTATTATAAGAGAAATGTGAAAAGTATTGTTTTTAAAGTTTGAAAAGCCGGTTTTTCTAAGAATGCCGGCTGATATCCATAAAATGTATCTGATCGGAGATAAAAAATGTTCTGTGGATTTTCACTCTGGAAAAAGAAGTGTATTTATACCAAAAAACAAGGAGAGAAAACCGGGTTTAAACCGGTTGCACAACTACGTTTTAAACCTCGAGCAACCTTACAACCAACTGCAATATCAACAAATCGCGCAAAACCGCAAGGTATCCGAGCACATTTGCAAACAAGTCAGAACTACATTGCAAATAATTTACAACCGTTTGAAACTAACAAAAAGAAGGGGACTGTCGGATAAGAATGAATTCTGAGTAAAGCTGTAAAATCTATTGACAATTGCTCGGTAAAGGGATATAATTAAACTATGGATTTTCAGAGTTGACAACAAAAATCATCAGACAGGAGGGAATAAAAATGGAACAGACAGAACAGCAGTATGTGACTATTAAGGAATTTGCAACGCTTGCAAACGTTACAACACAGGCTATCTATAAACGTTTAAATCAAACAGACAGTGCACTCAACAAGTATGTTCAGTACAACGGAAAAATGAAACTGATAAGCAAGGAAGCGCTTGAGCTTTTTGCAGACACAGCCTATGTTCAGAGCAGTGACGGAGCAGATGGTGTTTACGAGGAACTTAGCGTACAGGCTCAGGCAAATTTATTTTCATCATACTTCGATGCAACGCTGAAGGTGCTTTCAGATCAGATAAACTCCAAGGACAATCAGATAAAGGAGCTTATGGAGTGCAACAGCAATCAGCACGAAAAGATGCTTGAACAGCTGACAGCAAAGGATAAGCAGATAGCAGAGCTCCAGAGGCTTATAGATCAGCAGCAGCAGCTTCACAGAGCTGAGCAGGAGCAGTTCAGACTCATAACTGCAGGTGCAAACGAGAAAAAAGGCTTTTTCAAGAGATTGTTTCACAAAAAAGAAACAGAAACAGAGGCTTAAAAAACAAGCAGAGTTTCAATCGGTTTACAAACGTTTTAAACCTAACGACAAACCGATAAAACAAGTATAAAAAACAAATAAAACAGGGTGTCAACCATCAGACTAAAGGTTGACACCCTGTTTTTATACTCTGTAAACTCCCGAAACAACGCGGATTATACCATTAAGATCAGTGTGCATACGGATATCTTCAAAGCCGTTTAAGCTCAGGATATCTGCAACATCCTTTTCCTGGTTTATGCCTGTTTCAAAGAAAAGTGAACCGCTGTCACAAAGGCAGTTTTTCCACTTTTTCGTTATTTCTCTATAGAACAGAAGTCCGTCGTTTCCTCCGAAGAGAGCAGTATCAGGTTCAAAAGTAACTTCTCTCTGAAGTACGTTCATGTCATCGGAGGTAAGATACGGGGGATTTGCTGTGATAATGTCTATACCTGAAAAGTTTTCCGAAAAGCTGCCGCTTAAAACATCACCTTCGTATGCTGTTACATCTGAACCGTTAAGCTCTGTGTTTTTCAGCAGATAAGCAAGTGCCGGCTTTGAATATTCGACAGCAGCTACCTTTGCGCCGGGGATGTTTTTTTCAAGAGCTATAGCTATACAGCCGCTTCCGCTGCACAGGTCAAGTATCTTGGGCGATGTAAGTCCTGCGGCCTTTGCGATAACAGCTTCTACAAGAGTCTCTGTGTCCTGTCTTGGTATCAGTACTCCTTCCCCAACATAAAAGGGAAGACCGAAAAACTCCCACTCTCCGAGTATATACTGAAGCGGATAGCCGGAGATGCGTTTTTCTGCAAGTGATCGTACAAGCTCTGTCTGTTCTTCTGTAAGTACTGCACCGGCACTTGCTATAAGCTTTTCATGAGTAAAGCCAAGGGCGTGTTCGAGTATACAGCGGGCTTCAAACACGTTGTTTTCTATGTTGTTTTCTTTCAGAAGTGCTTTCAGGTTGGTTGACAGTTCATTTAAGGTTACCAATTGTCGTCCTCCAGGTTTTCAGGAATACAAGGCTTCATAGCTGCTATTGCAACCTCTATCTGTGAAGCATCAGGTTCACGGGTTGTAAGGTGCTGGATCTTTAAGCCCGGTGCGGAAATAATTCTTGTGAAGAGATTGTTTGTTCTTCCTGCAAGACGTATAAGCTCATATGCTATTCCGACGATCAGTGGAAGCAGTAAAAGCTGTATTCCAAGGCGCAGGAAGATTCGTGCGGTTTTATCCATTGCAGAGAAGGATGGAATGAAGCAGAAAACAAAGATGCTCGTGAACAGTGTTATAAAAATAAAGCTTGTTCCGCATCTCGGATGGAACCTTGAATGTTTTTTTACGTTTTCAACTGTAAGTTCTTCATGGGCTTCAAAGCAGGCTATGGTTTTGTGTTCGGCTCCGTGATACTCATAGGTTCTTCGTATGTCCTTCATAGCGGAGGTACATGCAAGATATGCTATAAAGATTATTATTTTTATTATACCCTCGAGAGCTGTACGCAGTATAGTAAGATGCTCGATCGGCTTTGTTACCAGCGTAGGAATGAACTTGAACAGAAAAACACTGAAAACAACACCTATCACCATAGCTATTGCAGACATAATTCCCATGAGCTTATCTCCGAGCTTGTCTGTGAGCCATTGTTCGAACTTTGTCATTTCTTCTTCCTCATCGTCCTCAGTCATCTGTTTTTCAGCTGATTTCATGAGGCATTTGTAGCCGGAAATAAGTGAAGAAACAAAAACAAAACCGCCTCGCAAAAAAGGCACCTTTTTGTACCATGCGGCGGATTTTTCCTCCCATGTTTCAACATCTATCGTTCCGTCAGGCAGTCTGCATGCCATAGCAGCCTTATGGACGCCCTTCATCATTATGCCTTCAATAAGCGCCTGACCGCCTATTTTTGACTTGTGTATTTCTTTGCTCATGTAGTTCCTCTTTTCTCCGCAGGTATGATTTGTTTTTATATACAGAAAAAAAGCTTTTGCAACCTGATTCTGCGGGTGTTTTCAGGTTGCAAACTTATCAGTGACTGTTGTTTTTCCTTGCTGATTCGGTAGGAAGTGTTATGTAAACAGTTGTGCCTATGTTTTCTGTGCTCTCGATACGAAGTGTTCCGTGGTGCATTGTTATAATCTCATCAGCAACGGCAAGGCCTATTCCTGAACCGCGTTTGGTGTGATTTGCCTTGAAAAACTTTGTTTTGATTCTTGGCAGGTCTGCAGCAGATATGCCGCAGCCGTTGTCTTCAATGCTTATGCAGATGTTTTTGCTGTCCTGACGGAAGGCGTTTATGATGATATGGCTTTCACGTTCAGGAGTACCTGAGTACTTTATGGCGTTGTCTATAATGTTTATGAAAACCTGTCTGAGACGGTTCTTGTCGCCGAAAATAAAAGGCAGCATTTCGGGAGAGTTGTAGCTTATTGTTGCGTTTTCACGTTTTGCCTTTTCCGTATAGATGAGAATTGCGTCCTCAAGCTCTGCAAGTATATCTATCTTGGTCATCTGCAGTGTGAACTTACCATTCTGCATACGTGAAAAGTCAAGCAGCTCTTCTACCATACGCGAAAGACGTTCGGTTTCACTGACAATGACACGGATACCTTTTCGTGTGGTTTCTTCATCGTTTTCGGCATTAATGGTTTCTGCCCAGCCTTTTATGGCAGTAAGAGGTGTTCTGAGTTCATGAGAAACAGAGGAAATAAACTCGTTTTTCATTGCCTCTGCGGTTGACAACTCATCTGCCATATGGTTTATTGATTCACAGAGCTGACCTATTTCGTCGTTTGATTCACCGGAGATACGCTCTGTAAAATTTCCCATTGCAAACTTTTTTGTGATGCTGTTTATTTTCTGAACAGGACGGACTATAGAGCCGACAAAGTATATTCCTGAAAAAATAATAGGCAGCAGCACAAGCATACAGCACGATATAATCAGCAGGGACATTGATGAAATGGTACTGTCCACATCAGACATGGAAACAACCACACGCATGGCGGCGTAGTCGGAGTTTTTGGAGAAAATAGGGTAAGAAACGGCCATTATTTTTTCATTGTTTTCCGCACGGCCTCTCCAGTACCCGAAGCCTTTGGTTTCCATGGACTGATCAAAGTCGTTCATAGTAACTGACATATCAGGAGAGAATCCTGATGAGGTTATGACGATGTTTCCTTTGGAGTTTATTGCCATAAGCTCCATTTTGTCCTTGTCTGCAAACGTTTCGACCATGTTTCTGACTTCAGAGGAGAAGTTTTTTGTGGTGTCAGTGGAGTATTTGCTCAGGACACTTGTTATTGTTGTAAGCTTGGCTGTCAGATATTGCTGTGTGGACATATAGTAATAGTTCTGTATGGCATATATCATGATAGTTGCTATAACAAACAGGATAAGTATGAGTATAGCGAGGTTGTTAAAAACCCATCGGTATACTATTGTGTCCTTATTAAGAAATCTTTTTGGTTTTTTTAGTTTGTTTTCTTTGAATAAAAGCTTCATTTTTCGTTCCACTTATAGCCGAAGCCCCATATTGTAATGATATACTGGGGGTTTGAAGGCTCGTCTTCTATTTTCATACGGATGCGGCGGATATTTACGTCTACTATTTTTTCGTCGCCGACATATGTTTCGCCCCATATATGATTGAGGATGCTTGTTCTGTCAAGAGCCGTATTCTTGTTGTTAAGAAAGAACTCCAGTATCTGATATTCGACCTGTGTAAGATCTATGAGCCTTCCGTCCTTTGATACTGTACGGCTTTTGAGGTTGAGCTGAAAAGGTCCGGACTCTATAACAGGAGATTCTTCAGACTTCATGAAGCTCATGCATACACGTCTGTATATAGCGTCAACTCTTGCAGTAAGCTCTGACGGAGAGAAGGGCTTAGTGATATAGTCGTCTGCTCCGATCATCAGACCGCTTACCTTGTCCATTTCCTGAGTTTTTGCTGAAAGCATTATTATTCCGATGGTAGAGCTTTTTTCACGAAGCTTTTTGCATACAGTGAAACCATCTATTCCGGGCATCATGATATCTAAAAGTGCGACATCAAAGTTTCCATGGTCGCTTTCAAATATTCTGAGCGCTTCCTCTCCGCAGTTTACATCAACTACATCATAACCTGCACGTTTGAGATTGATAACCACAAAATCACGTATAACGTCTTCGTCTTCACAAACAAGAATTCTTTTCATTTTTTTACTCCCCTTTTTAAAAAAAATATTTTTATTTGATTACTTTGAAGTTAAATAATATTTCACTTATCGACAGAGTAAGCGGATCCGGACTGTCGCTTGGCAGACACGCAAGATATACTGTGTCTCCGTTAGAATAAATCCGTTCATATCTTGAGTACTGGTCTGAGTTTATTATTTCTTCAGCTTCAGCAGAGCCTGCAACACAGATGCGCATGAGTTCTGTCTGGTTTTCTGTTTTTTCATCATATATGCAGAAGATAACATCATCGTTTATTGTTTTTATTGTAACGCTTTCAAGCCATTTTTCCGGCAGTATGAACGCATATCCGTCAGTAATGCTGTAGAAGCTGGAGTATTTTCTGATGAACATATTGTCTTCATAGACATACCAGTTTGTCATCTGTATCTGTTCTGTTTCAGGCTTGTCCTCATATCCCTTGAAAACAGTATTGATGGGGATCTCGATGATACCATCGTTATCTATATCCCTTGATATGAGTGATGAGTTTCTGATAGTCCTGTTTATCTGTGAGGACTCAGCGTTTGATATCCGGAGCGAATTGAGATATATCGTATTATTGAAGGTTTCCGGATACAGAATCTCTGTCATTATAGTGTTTGTGTTTATATATGAATCAAGATAGACAGCAGTGGCAGAAGTGTTTATTTTTCCGTAAATAAGCTGAGCTACCTCAGTTGAATTTTCGTTCAGGTTAAGCACCGGTCCGGAAACGAGTGTGCCGTCACTGTCAAGCCATTTTATCTGGGCGGTGTTTTCGGCGAGGCTGTTGTTTATCATTATCAGCTCGTTACTGGCGTCGTTGTTAAGGTCAGTAACGTCCATTACTGAATAAAAACCCAGAGACTTGGGTTCAGGTTTTTTTTCGCCGTCATAGCAGAAAAGCTGGGCGTTTTTTTCTGTACGGCTTCCTATTCCGATGATGATGTTTTTTATATCGGAAGAGCCGAGCTTTGATATGAAAACACGTTCAACCTCTGTTCCGTCTGTTGCAAAGTCATAAACAGAGTCCCACTTTCCGTTTTTCTGGTCGAGAAAGTTTATACGGAGTGTTGAGAGATCGCTTCCTGTAAGGTTTGTTTTTTCATAAAAAACTATCGCCTCGTCTGAGGGCTCGTTGTCTATATCGGCTACCACGAAGGCAGAAAGATAGTTTCCGGACTTGGGGTATTTGAGGCTTATTTTTGTGCCTTCGGCGTTTATGAGTGCATTATATATCTGTTCGTGCTGTTCACTGAGCTTAGGAGGCTTAAGATAGGTTTCTATTCCTGAAACTATCGTACAGCCTGAAAAAGAAACAAGTATCAGTACAGTAAGCAGCAGTATGAAAAAACGTTTTTTTATGCAAACTCCTCCCTCGAAAACAGTTCCGGAAAAACTATGCTCCATGTGGTATTTTCCTGACTGTATGCTATTATAATGAACATCAAAATAAATCTGACTTTCGATATAATTAATTTAATTGTCCTGCACATCCGCTGACTATAAAAGCTGCGTGCATACCGGCTAATGTAAACGACAAAAAAATTTGTTGTTTACTATATATTATAACATATTATTTAGTTCTTGGCAAATGATTTTAAGGGGTTGCATAAGGAAAGTAATGCTGCTCTGACGATACAGCACAGAAACACTCTGAAAATGTAAAAACAGCACACTTTTTGAAGCAAAAAAGCATACAGCAACCCGGGTTTGCAAGGTTGCTTGAGTTTGGTTTACAACAGAAAACAACAGTTGCATGTAGATAGCACGCAGTACAGGGAAGTTAACGGCACGGTTTTCTGAAAAATGTTGAAAAGTTGATAACTCTGTTTAAAACCTTTTGCACGATGGTTTTCTTGAAAAATAAATGTAAGAAAAAATATTTTTTTCGTTCACTATATGGTTTTTGTATGTTGCTATTGTGATATTTGTTGACAAACCTGTCTGCACTGCGTATAATAGATATGTACATAAAAAACAGAGCTTTATTTACGGGCTTACGGAGTTTTTTGGAATAAAAAAATATTTTTCTGATGTTTAAGACAGCAGAAGAGAGGAGGATAACAAATTGATATATTCATACCCTGGATGTTTTTTTCAAAGACCTGACGGAAAATACTGTGTTGTATTTCCTGATCTGAACAATCTTGCGGCTTTTGGAAATGATTTTGATGACGCTCTTTCAAACGCGATTGATCTTCTGGCAAGATATATTATCGGACTTACCTCAAGAAACGAAAAGCCTCCTGCTCCTTCTGATATTCAGTCGTTAAGACCTGATATAAGCGATGAATATCTGAGAGCTTTTCTGCAGACCGTAAACGTTGATGCAGAGGAGTATGCAAAGCACCGCTTCAATAACCCTGTACAGACAACGATAACTCTTCCGCAGTGGCTTGACGAGTTTGCAAAAAGGGAAAATATAAACCTGTCGGCTCTTGCAGAGGCTTATCTTCTGAACGAATACAAAGCCAGACAAAAATAAACAATAAATATAGTGAACAACAAATTTTTATTGACGTTCACTGTAAGAAAACGCCATTGTCTTTTTGAACAATGGCGTTTTTGTATATGTGTCCTTTTTATCTGTCTTAAATACAATAAGCTTCAGATTATAGTAAACATCAGATTATTTTTGACGTTCACTATAATTCAGGCGTTAGCTGTATTTTATAGCATGCTCAAAGGTTTTTACTATGTTGTTCCATGTGTACTTGTCGGTTGCGCCTGTATCGGGAAATAATGAAATATTCTGCATATACCGTATGGCTTCTGCTGTGTCTGAGTCATATGTTCCTGTTATACTGACGGTCGGAAAGTTTGTATAGCGTTCGCTGATAGTTTTCAGCATTATCTGAAGCACATATACAAGATATCCGGTATCGCCTTCCTTCAGGACAAAGTCGTTTTCAGGGAAAATATCTATTTTTTCCGGAGGCGATTCAAAAAGATGCTTGTATATGACTATAACAGTATCCCACGTTTTTTTATCTACCTCGCCTGTGACAGGGAGACCGTATTCCTGCTGAAAAGCAATTACTGCCTTTTCAGTTTTTTCTCCGAAGAATCCGTCCGGAATTACCGTCGGGATGCTTTTTATCATCAGGGATATGTTGTACAGATATTGCTGAAGCTCCCGTATATGCTCTCTTCGTTCCTTTTCGGAATAATCCATGTCTCATGCAGCTCCTTTTATTTAATAGTATATCCGGGAAACTGATATGTCTGTTTCTGACTTCCGAAACGCAGATCCGAATAAACGGTTGCTATTTCATTCCATGTGTCAGCTCCCACTACTCCGTTCTGTGGAAGTCCGAAACGCTTCTGAAAAGCGATGACAGAGGACTTGGTTACAGGACCGAAGTAGCCTGTGGCGTTTACAGGCGGGATATCCGGATAGGTTTTGTTTATAAAAGTGAGATATTCCTGAAGAACTCTGACATATTCGTCAGTTACGCCTTCCTTCAGTATATTTCCCGGGTACAGTGCGACAGTGTCGGGATTTATCGGAACGGATTCAACTATTCCGGCGTAGGCTCTGTAAAGATCGTTCCATGTTTCAAGATCTACGACGCCTGTTTCAGGGAGCCCGAAAACACGCTGAAAGGATTTTACCGAATCCTCGGTTGTTTTTCCGAAGTATCCTGTTATCGGAGTGGGAATGACGTTCTCATAGTATGCGCCTATGACAGCAAGATAATACTGCAGGGATTTTACAAGCGCGCCTTCTGCTCCTGCAGAAATATCATACTCATGCTGTCTTGGAAGTTCAGAAAGAGATATGCCTTCCGAATCAAGCTCAGCAAGCTTTTTTACGCTTATATAGATGTATCCTGTTTTGTACCATGTTGCCTTGTCTATGACACCTGTTTCAGGAAGGTTGAAGATTTTCTGAAACTCCCTTACAGCGGCGGTGGTTTCCGGACCGAAAAATCCGTTTGGCTGGGGGATTTTCGGGATGCGGGGATAGTTCTGTGCTATTCTGTTGAGCCTTAGCTGTATTATTTTTATGTTTTCAGATATATTTCCTTCAGAAAAATCCCTGCCGGGATATGAGGCTGCGTTTGATCTTACCATGGCGTTGAAAACCAGCTGGATATCGTCTCCGTAGTAATACCGCAGAATATCATAGGGGATAAATCCCTGTTCGGCAAGGCTTACTGTTCCCCACTGGGAAAGTCCCTCACAGGTAGTTGTAGTTCCGTTGCAGAACGCTGTAAAGTAGGGCTCTACTGCGCCCTGCTTTACTACATAGTCGTTAAAAAGCTCATCTACAAGGACGCTTATGTTTTCAAAAATATTTCCGTTAAAATCAAAAGCCTGATCGTACTGAGTAGAGTTTGTTATATCAAAATCATATCCCTTGAGTCTGTACCATTCTGTATATATACGGTTCAGGGCAAATGTGGTTATCGCATATATGTTTGCTCTGAGTGCGCTTTCCGGCCATGTCGGATAGATCTCTCTTGAAGCGACATTTTTTATATACTCGGGAAAATCAAGCGTCACATTTTCAGCGTCTGAATCCGGCGGACCCAGATGAACAGTTATTTTTTCAGGTATAAAAGGTATGCCGACCAAAATATTATCACACTCCTGTCATAAGTTGGGTGAACGTTCAGTAAAGACTGATTTCATAGGGGGAGAGTTGAGAGGGAGAGGCACCATGTTTACCGGCTGGATGGAGGTTATTCCGGAAAAAACAGCGACGTTTCTGTTGAGAACTTCAAAGTATCCTTTTTTATAAGCTGTTATATCCACTGTGGCGCTTACCTTTTCGTCAGACGGAGTTTCGGATAATGTTTCTGACGGAGCGGATATCTCAAGTGTCTGTGTTGTGCCGTTGCTGTCGGTCAGAAGTACCGCAAGAAGCTCAGGCGGTTCTGTGCCGGCTCTTGTGACGGTTATCAGTACGTCCTCTATCGGAGACGCACGGTTTCCGGAGGTCGCTGTTATCCTCAGCCGTCCGTAGCTTCCGTTTTCCTGAAGCGTATCGCTGATGCTGCGGTATGGTTCTGTAAACTGCGAAATATCCGGTTCAGGATACCGGTTATGTATTGCGTCTTCTTCAGACTGCTCCTGAGTTAGCTGCGGGATAGCTTCCGCTTCTTCTGCATATCGGGGAGCGGGGTAGCTGATTTCCGCCTCTTCGGTATACTGAGGAACTGTGCTGCTGATTTCCGCCTCTTCGGTATACTGAGGAGCTGTGCTGCTGATTTCCGCCTCTTCGGTATACTGAGGGGCTGCACTGCTGATTTCTGCTTCTTCGGTGTATGAAGGAGCGGCATCGTTGATTTCAGCCATTGCAGGTTTTACAGAATCTGAAGGGGGAGATGTGTTTTTATGTGACGAACAAGGCGGCGTGTTTTTCTTCTGCATATTATAGTACCGCATCATTTCGTCGCAGTATTTTTTTGATAGATCGTTGTTCATTTTACGGATGTCTCCTTAAAAAATGTTTTTCTATATCTTATTCCGACGGCAGTATGATGTTTCCCGAAAAACGCAAAAAAAAATCCCGTACCGCAAAAAAACGGACGGAAAAGATAGAATATAAGTGTTTTTTTGAGAATTGCGTATTTTTACGCAAAATAAGGGGGGAGGGCTATATATACTGAAACGAAAAAAATATTTTTTTCGTTGACTATATTATCAACGCCGAAGGTGAACACGAGATGACAGAAAAATGATAATATTCAGTCAGAAAAATAAAAAAACAGAGACCGTATAAGCTGTTTTTGCGGCACTTGAAAAACAGCCTTGCGGTCTCTGTATGGGTACGGGCTTAGTGTGAGCCTGATGTTATTTCAACATGAGAATCGTCTCTGAACAGCAGGGAAATACACCATATAGCTGATAACGCTACAAGGATGTATACTATTCTGCTGAGCAGAGCTGTCTGTCCGCCGAAAAGCCATGCAACAAGATCGAACTCGAAAATGCCCACAAGCCCCCAGTTTACTCCACCTATTATCAGGAGTATCAGTGCTAATTTATCCCACATGATCTACACCCCGTTTTTATTTGGAACTTGTGTTCCTGAAAAATATTTTATCCCGTAAAATAAAATATATTCATACGCATCAAAAAAATTTTTTATACGGCATTTACTTAAAACACTTAAATAAAAATACTTAAATTAATTATTAAATGCATAAAAACATATCCTCGTTTTTGTAAAAATCTATAATTGAAATGGTTTTTTCTTTATGTTATAATTAAGTTAATAAATTGTGACCGCTTCTTTTTTGTTGAGTTGGCACAGTGAGGTTTCTTATAGGTATTTTAAGTTTAGGAGGAGTTTAAGTTGGTTTCAAAAAAATTAAGAAGAATCTGCAGTATGACTGCAGCCCTTGCGCTTACGGCATCGGTTTTCAGTGTGTATCCGGAATGTATCAGAGATGGAGCTGTTACTGCGGCAGCAGCAGGAGTAAAGGCGGAGTTTGAAGACGGAAAGATAACCGGTACAAGCTCTGAAATCATGAAGTCTGAAAAAGGATATTCGGGAACAGGCTATGTGTATCTTAAGGATGCAGGCGATACTCTTACTGTAGAGCTTACAGTTGAGGAAACAGGAATGTATGACCTGAGCGTAGGCTACAACCTGCCTACAGACAGCGGCTCCAAAACACAGTTTATCCATGTAAACGGCGAAAACAAGGGTTCGATAGTATTTTCTCCGAACGACAAGTTTTCAGAAACAAATCTCGGTTCGTTTAAGCTTAAGGAAGGCAAGAACACAATAATGATCGAGAGCAGCTGGGGCTGGACCATGTTCGACTATATTTCGGCAGCGCCTGCACAGCTTGCTTCATTTTCCGCAAGCAAGGAGCTTTGTGACAGCAAGGCTACAGAAAAAACCAAAAACCTTATGAGCTATCTCGTTGACACATACGGAACAGCTATCATATCCGGACAGCAGGAGTTTTACGGTGTATCACGTGATGATGAGTTTGAGTACATATATGAGCTTTCAGGTGAGTATCCTGCTATAAGGGGCTTTGACTTCGGCGAGACCTGTCCTCTCTATGCGTGGGATGCAGGTACATCAAAGAGAATCATAAGCTGGGTAAATGACAAGAACGGAATAGCGACCGCAAGCTGGCACGTTAACGTTCCTATGAAGATGTCTGACTATACCGAGGGCGGAAAGCTTCCTTTTGAGCAGACAACATATTCGGAAAAGACGGATTTTGTAGTTGCAAATATATTTAAGGAGGACACAAAGGAAAGCGAGTTCTTCCACCGCTGTGTCGAAAATCTTGCAAAAGAGCTTAAAAAAATCCAGGATGCAGACGTTCCGCTTATTTTCAGACCGTTCCATGAGGCAGAAGGAAACGGCGGTTCAGCAGGTGAAGGTGCGTGGTTCTGGTGGTCAAAGGACGGCGCTGAGGACTACAAGAAGCTGTATATCTACCTTTATGATCTTCTTACAAACGAATATGACATACACAATCTTATATGGGAGTTCAACAGCTATACATATGATACCTCATATGAATGGTATCCAGGCAAGGAATACGTAGATATCGTAGGCTATGACAAGTACAACGCAACAAACTGGAACACAGGTGTGGTAGCTCCTAATACAAGCGCTATTTCAAGCACCTTCTACAAGCTTGTTGATATGTACAACAAGGATGGCAAGGCGATAGCAATGACTGAAAACGACACTATTCCTTCCGTGGAAAATCTACAGGAGGAAAAGGCAGGCTGGCTCTACTTCCTTCCATGGTACGGCGAGCATCTTATGGATGCAAAGTACAACGAGGCTGACTCCGTAAAAAGCATATATCAGAGCGATTATGTGATCACTCTTGATGAGCTTCCGGCAGACCTTTACGGTGAAGGAGGGTCCGGAAATCCGGGAGATGACAAGCCTTCCGGACCATCGAAGCCCTCTGAGGACGGAAGATATGAGTTTGAGGACGGCGTTCTGACAGGCGGCGGAACTACAACTGTTTCTTCTGACTCAGCTGCAAGCGGCGGAAAATATATATACCTTCAGACTGCAGGCGACACTGTTACTTTTGAAGTAAATGCAGAAAAAGCAGGACTCTACAAGATGGTGATCGGCTATCAGCAGGCATACGACAAGGGCGGAAAGATACAGAACCTTATCGTAAACGGCATAACAGCTGATACGGTTTCATTCCCTTATACAGAAAAATTTATCGAAACTCCGGGAACAGTTATCTCTCTTAAGGAAGGAATAAACAAAATATCCGTTGAGAGCAGCTGGGGCTGGACAAATCTCGACTACTTCACTATCACAGCAGCAGAGAGCGTTAAGGTTGACGCAACCAAGGCGACCTTATCAAATCCGAACGCATCTGCAGCTACAAAGTCCCTTTACAGCTATATCTGTAAGGAATACGGCAGCTCCATAATCTCCGGTCAGCAGGAATCCACATGGATGGGCAGCTCCGAATATGAAATGAACTATATCTTCGATGCGAGCGGAAAATACCCTGCAATGAGAGGTCTTGACTATATGGGTGATGACTTCACAGGTGTAAACAAGCGTGCAAAGGAATGGTACGAAAAAGGCGGTATAGTAACAATATGCTGGCACTGCGGTTCTGACTTTTCAGATGATTATGATGAAAGCAAGGCAGATGATCTCGACTGGGACAAGGCACTTACTCCCGGAACAGCAGAATACGAGGCACTTTCCAAGGCTATGGATAAGGGTGCAGAGGCTCTTACAGAGCTTAAGGAAGCAGGTATTCCTGTTATCTGGAGACCTTTCCATGAGTTTGACGGCGGCTGGTTCTGGTGGGGCAAGGGCGGTGCCGAAAACTTCAAGAAGCTCTGGACTATGATGTATGACAAGTACACCAACGAGTGGGGCCTTGACAATCTCATATGGGCACTCGGTTTTACTGCTTCCGTTCCTGCAGAATGGTATCCGGGCGATGAGTATGTTGATATCGTGGGTGCTGACACATACGTGGAAAACGACGGTTCGCTCATCGGTATCTACAATAAGGTAGTTGATGTTGCAGGTACTGATATGCCTGTTATTCTTCATGAGAACGGAACTATTCCGAACCCGGACGCTTTAGCCTCAGACGGAGCGCACTGGAGCAGCTTCATGACCTGGCACACAGAGTGGCTCACAGATTCAAAATGGAACACAAAGGAAAGCTTAAAAGCAGTTTACAACAGCGATTATGTTATAACTCTCGACGAGCTTCCAAAGGATCTTTACACAGCGTTCGGCGAGGAACCGGATCCGGAAATCACTATCGGTGATATAAACAGCGACGGAGTAATCGATCTTACTGACCTTTCCATGCTTTCACTTCATCTTATAGGCGATGAAAAAATAGAAGGTAGTGAGCTTAAGGCAGCAGACGTTGACAAAAACGACAAGGTAAATCTTTCCGACCTTGCAAGAATCCGTCAGTATATATCGAAACGAATAACAAAGTTCTGATTAGTGATCGAAAACAAGATATTTATCAGAAATTTATTATAATACCGGAAAGCTTATAAGAAAAAATATAAAATCTCCACAGATATGACATTCATGATCTGTGGAGATTTTTGTTGTATATATTGAAAAAAAGACTTGAAAATGATATAATAAAAAGACTTGGGGTATGGTTCGGGGTCAATTGATAACATAAACGCTATACTTGACAGCGAAATAGTATTTGCGAGGGATAACACAAGTATATACAATATCGTTTCTGAAGAAATTTTTCAGTATTGTGCAGGAACAGGTACGGCATCTGAAACAGCAGAAAAGATACAGAAAAAGTCAGCCTTTATCTTTTAGAATTGTAGTGCTGTCAGCGAAGCTGACTGATAGGTTCCCGGTGTGGCTGAATAAAAAAACGGACTCAATAATGAATCGAGTCCGTTTTTTATGTAATTATTACTTATTTTCTTCTGTTTTCTCAGGAGCAGCTTCTTCAGCAGGCTTGTTGCTTACTTTTTCTTTTACTTTTTCTACTACCTTTGAAGTTGAACCGAGTGCCTCGTCAACGAGCTTGTCAGCAAAGCTTATAGGGAAGTCATGCATTTTTATTGCCTGAACTCCAAGAAGAATGAATATAACAGCTTCGATGAGGTAGACAGCTGATCTTAAGAAAGAAGCTATGTTTGATAAGAATGGTATTCTTAATGATTTGTTGAAGATTCCTGTAAAGCTGTTCAGGAGAGAGATAGCGTCCGGGATAAGACCTATGCACTTTGAAGCGAAGTCAAAGAGCATACCTACGATAAAAGCCTTTAATACAACTCTTCTGAGCCATTCATTGTCTTCCTTGAAGAGTACATATGCGGCGAGTATAAAGAATGGTGTGTAACCGCCGAAGCAAAATGTAAAATAAATTGCTGCGCCAAAGAGACCTACAGCTATGCCGAGTTTAGTTTTCATGATAAAATTCCCCTTTTTCATTTTTTAAAAATTTTTTCTTGTATAAAACACTCGTATAGAACGAGCGGTTTATCTTATTTTACTGCCAACCGGTACGGAATCATCAACAAAAATAACCTTTGCTGATCCGTCAGGCATGTCAGAGCAGCATACCATTCCGCTGCTTTCAACACCGCAGAGCTTTACGGGCTTGAGGTTTGCAACTATAATGACCTTTTTGCCGATGAGGTCTTCAGGCTGATACCACTGAGCTATTCCTGAAACTACCTGTCTGCCGCCCATTCCGTCATCAAGCTGTGAGCAGAGGAGCTTCTTGGACTTTTTGACCTTTTCGCACTGTACTATCTTTGCAACTCTGAGGTCTGCCTTGAAGAAGTCGTCGATTGAAATCTCAGGTTCGAGCGGTTCAACCTCTGTTTCCGGCTCAGCAGCAGGCTCATTCTGCTTTATAAGTGCGTTAAGCTCTTCGATTTCCTTGTCAACGTCTATACGAGGGAAGAGACCTTCGCCCTTATGTACAGTTACGTTTGCCGGAAGAACTCCGAATACAGCTGCGTTTTCATATGATGTGTCGCTTTCTGATGCGCCTATCTGTTCCCATACCTTAGGCATTGTTGAAGGCATGAATGCACTGAGAAGCGATGAGCATATACGGATGGTTTCAAGAAGGTTGTAAAGCACGCAGGCAAGTCTTGGCTTGTTTGCTTCATCCTTGGCAAGCACCCATGGAGCTGTTTCGTCTATGTACTTGTTTGCACGTGAGATTACATTGAAAATCTCTGCAAGGGCATTGTTGAGCTGTGTGTTTTCAACGTATTCGTCAACCTTTTCTCTGAGTGAGGAAGCGATGCTTATAAGATCGTCGTCAAACTCTCCTGATGCTTTTTCTTCAGGAAGTGTGCCGTCAAAATATTTTTCAACCATGGCAACCGTTCTTGAAACAAGATTTCCGAGTCCGTTTGCAAGGTCGGAGTTTATTCTGTTTATCATTATCTCGTTGGAGAAGGAGCTGTCTGAGCCGAGAGCCATTTCACGGAGAATATGGTATCTGATAGCGTCTGCACCGTATCTTTCGCCGAGTACAAAAGGATCTACAACGTTTCCGAGTGACTTGCTCATCTTCTGTCCGTTAAAAGTTATCCAGCCATGAACAGCAAGGTGTTTCGGGAGCGGAAGGTCAAGCGCCATGAGCATTGCAGGCCATATGATAGCGTGAAATCTCATGATGTCCTTTGCAACCATGTGAACATCTGCCGGCCAGAACTTGTCGTAGTCGCTGAAACGGCCGTTGTTATAGCCGAGAGCCGAGATATAGTTTGAAAGAGCGTCTATCCATACATAGACAACGTGCTTGTCATCAAAAGTAACCGGTATACCCCACTTGAATGTTGTTCTTGAAACACAGAGATCCTCAAGCCCCGGTTTTATGAAGTTGTTTACAAGCTCTGTTGCTCTTGTCTTAGGTCTGAGATAATCTGTTTCAGTAAGGAGCTTTTCTATTCTGTCTGCAAAAGGAGACATTTTGAAGAAGTACGCTTCTTCCTTGGCTTCTCTTACTTCTCTGCCGCACTCGGGACATTTTCCGTCAACAAGCTGTGACTCTGTCCAGAAGCTTTCGCATGGTGTGCAGTATTTTCCTGAGTATTCACCCTTGTATATGTAGCCCTTGTCGTAAAGCTCCTTGAATATCTTCTGAACAGTTTCTATATGATAGTCGTCTGTAGTACGGATATAGCGGTCATAGCTTATATTCATGTAGCTCCAGAGACTTTTGAATATTTTAACGATATCGTCAACGTATTCCTGCGGAGTAACTCCTTTTTCAGCCGCTTTTTCTTCTATCTTCTGTCCGTGCTCGTCCGTTCCTGTAAGGAACATAACGTCATAACCCTGCATTCTTTTGTAACGTGCTACTGAGTCGCATGCAACTGTTGTATAGCAGTGTCCTATATGAGGGTTTCCTGATGGATAGTATATAGGAGTAGTAATATAAAAAGGTTTCTTGGACATGTTTCTTCTCCTCCGTAAAAAAATATCTGTTATTAATTATACCGTAAAAATACCTGTTTGTCAAAGAAAATCAAAGAGTTTGCGCAAATAATTATAGTGAAAGTCAAAATAAATCTGATCTTCACTATAAAAAACACATAAAAATCTTCCGCAAAATTTTTATTCAACAAAAGCATTGATATTTTTGTCAGGATAATATATAATAAAGATATATATAATGACATGGGATGTGGTGAAAATGTTTGCACAATTATTCGGATATTATCTGCTCGACAAGAACATTATTTCTACTGAGCAGCTCAATGAGGCTCTTGTAAACAAGAATATATACAAGGAGAAGCTCGGCTCGTTATTTACAACAGCAGGATATATGACGCCCGAACAGGTAGAATATCTCCACAGGGAGCAGAAGCACTTTGACAAAAAAATCGGCGATATCGCTGTGTTCCTTGGCTTCCTTACACGCCGTCAGATGGAAGAGCTGCTTGACAGACAGGATAACGACGACACAGCGTTCGGAGAGGCTCTTGTCAGCAAGGGGTACGTGACCCGTGCTGAGTACGAAAATCTTCTCAGGGCATATCGTCAGGAGCTTGGGCTTACTAATGACATAAACGATAAAAACAACCTTAAAAAAGACCTGATATCAATATATAACCTTGATGAATCAGAGGATATCTATGCGGATTATGCGGCGCTTTTTGTAAGAAACTCCATAAGATTCGTAGGTGATGACTTTGCTTTTGCAAGCTTCCAGCCTGAAAGGGAGGGCGAGCAGGAGTGCGTGATATATCAGGATATTACCGGAGCAGAAAATCTGCATACTGCCATCTGCGGAAGCCAGAAAGCCTTCAATGCCTTTGCGTCAAGATGTACAGGAAAGGCCACATACAAATGCTCACACAGCGACGTGGGGGATTTTCTGAATCTTCAGAACAGTCTCTATGCCGCAAACAGATTTGCTTCAGACGGTTCCAAGCTTACTCTCGGACAGGCTGCTTATTCGGAAAACGAATGGCTGAGCAGCAGGGATGACAGACTCATAATTCCTCTGTCGTTTACTTTCGGAAAAATATACATATATATATACCGCAGTGCTTCGTAAAACATCATATACAAACAACGGCATAACAGTATATTTGGTGTTTAAGTCGGTAAAGATATATTTTTTATTTTGAAAAAGTATAACTCTGACAAATAATACTGGGTTGTACACAAAAAAATATATACAATCAACAAACTTGAATGAAATAAGTTGTAAAATCACACAAATATTAATTTATGGCTTGACTTATTCAAAATAATAAGTTATAATAATGACAGTGTTAAGTTAATATTTGTTATTAAAGTTAACACTCGTTTTGTTGTCTCCTTTCTTTTGTTCTACACATATTTATTTATCTCTTTTTATCTTTGCAGGACACCGTTTGTCCTGCATTTTTTGTATATTTGCGCAGAAAATAATATAAGACGGTGAAAATTAATGAAAAAACTTGATTTTATAAAAATATCGATATCGTTTATACTGTTGTCGGGAATTCTTCTTTCCTGCGGCAAGCGTACTGTGATGATCGACGATGAGCTCCCGAAGCTTACCATGGCGCCTAAGGTCACAGAAGCTCTTCCGTTTCCTGATGATTATATGGAAGAAGATGCAGCCGATGAGAGACCTGATATGAACGACCCGAATACAGATCCGCATCTGAGATGGGGTGTGTGGTTTGCATATAATGAAAACGAATCGAGTTATTATTTTTTTGAGAACGACAACACAACGGGAGTAAAGGTAAATGTCGGAAACGGCGTATCCACTCCGTTCAAGTACGAGCAGACGGACGGAAGCTATATGTTTCATTTTGACAGAGAGGATAACAACACTCCTGTTACTATAGAATACCCTGATTTTGACCACGCACGGATAACTTTTCCGGGGGGAGTTCTGGAGGAACTTGAATATATCTCTTCCCAGACCTTTGCGGAGTTTATGTTCTATACCGATGAGGAGTTTATTCGTATGGCGCATAATTATTTCGCAAGGACGGAATCGGATCCTAAAAAAGTAAGACTTGTAAATTTACAGGCTCATTCACTAAGAAACTCCGATTGTATAATACAGCTTTATCATTCGGTGATGGATCCGTCAACAGGAAAAGAAAAAGTAACAGTTGTTGAGAGCTATACGGTTGATCGTATAACGGGCTGCGGAACAGATTCAAAAGGTGGATATGTGGATCTGAGCCGTTAAAAAATATATTGCAAAATCTTTTCTTATAGGTTATAATAGTTATATATATAGTGAGCGTAAAAAATATTTTTACATTCACTGTTAATAAATTTATTTTTATAGCCCTGCACATATGCTTATTAAGAAAGCTCAGTGCATATCGGCTGGTAGTAAGCTAAGGACAGACTCTCTGTTTACTGTATTTTCAAAAAATAAAAAATGATTATGGAGAATGACCCGGTATGCCACGATTTTTTATAGACGGTATAACCAACGAAAAGCAAGCGTTTATTACGGGCGAGGATGCAAGACATATCAGCAGATCGCTCCGTATGAAAAAAGAAGACGCCCTGACTGTTTCGTGCGGCGGTATAGATTATTCATGTATTATAAAAAATATCTCTGACGATCTTGTAGAGCTTGAAGTGCTTTTTTTTGACAAGTGCAAGTCTGAACCGAGTATAGACCTGACGCTGTATCAGTCTGTACCGAAGCTTGACAAGCTTGAGCTTATCATACAGAAGTCGGTGGAGCTCGGAGTAAACACAATAGTTCCCGTTCTGACGAGAAGATGTGTTTCACGTCCTACCGAAAAGGATTTTGAAAAAAAGCTTGTCCGTTATCGCAGAATAGCGCTTGAAGCTGCCAAGCAATCAGGACGCGGGATAATTCCTCAGGTTATGCCGATAATAAACTATGATGAGGCTATCAGACAGATGAAAGAACATGACTGCGCAATGATGCTGTATGAGCAGGGCGGAGTTAGATTTTCAGAGGTTGATATCACAAAAACCGGCACAGTTTCGCTTCTTATAGGAAGCGAGGGAGGATTTGATGAGTCCGAGGTTCTTAAGGCTGACGAGGCGGGAATTAAGCGTATATGGCTTGGTGACCGTATACTCAGATGTGAAACAGCACCTCTTGCGGCTGTTTCTGTAACAATGTTTCTTACAGGAAATCTGTAAATGAAAAAAGACAGCAGCCTGCAGAATACTGTCTTAAAAATATATATTTTATCTGCAGAGAATGGAGAAAGCTTATGAAAAATACATTACTTGGAATTATTGCTGCAGTTGTATCTGTGACAGCGGCTGTTGTTGCAGTAGTCGCTATCAAAAAGCACAGCGACAAGAAGAGAGATACTATGGATTACGATTATGATTACGACTGTGATTGCAGCTGTGACTGCGATTGCGATTTTGATGACTGTGATTTTGATGATTGTGACTTTGATGAAGAGTTTTCCTGTGAAGACGAATGCGATATCGAAGATTTTGAAGACGGTAAGGATCTTGATGAGCTTCTCGATGAGGAAGCTGCCGCTGATGAAGCAGCTGCAGAAAAAACAGAATCTGACAGCAAGAAGAAGTAAACGTTTGACGCTTTTATTAAGGGGCAGGGCAGAGCACGGCTTTCTGTCCTGCCCTTGATTATTTTAAAAAAATTTTTTGGAGGAAAATATGGCAAAGGAAGTAAAGAAAAAGACGCTTCAGGCACCGGTCGGAAATGATGAAAAACAAAAAGCACTCGAAATGGCTATAGCACAGATAGAAAAAACATACGGAGCAGGAGCAGTGATGCGCCTTGGTCAGACCAAAAGTCTTGATGTAGAAGCTATTCCTACAGGTTCTATGACTCTTGATATGGCTCTCGGTATAGGCGGTGTTCCAAGAGGACGTATAGTTGAGATATACGGACCTGAAAGCTCAGGTAAGACAACCGTAGCTCTTCATGTAGTTGCCGAGGCACAGAAGCTTGGCGGAAACGCTGCTTTTATCGACGTTGAGCATGCTCTTGATCCTGTATATGCGAGCGCTCTTGGCGTAGATATAGATAACCTTCTCGTATCACAGCCTGACAGCGGTGAGCAGGCTCTTGAGATCGCTGAGGCGCTTGTGCGTTCGGGAGCTATTGATATAATCGTTCTCGACTCTGTTGCGGCTATGACAACAAAGGCAGAAATAGACGGCGAGATGGGAGACCTTCACGTAGGACAGCTTGCACGTCTTATGTCACAGGCGATGAGAAAGCTCACATCAGTTATTTCAAAGTCAAACTGTGTTGCTGTTTTCATAAATCAGGTTCGTGAAAAGATCGGTGTTATGTACGGAAATCCGGAAACCACACCGGGCGGACGTGCGCTCAAGTTCTATTCTTCTGTACGTATAGAAGTAAGAAAGGGCGAAACCCTCAAGAGCGGTACAGATGTGATAGGTGCCCGTACAAAGTGTAAGGTAGTAAAGAACAAGGTTGCTCCTCCGTTCAAGGAGTGCGAGTTCGACATAATGTATGGTCAGGGAATATCAAGAGTAGGCGAGGTTCTTGATCTTGCTGTAGAGCTTGATATCGTAAAGAAGGGCGGCGCATGGTTCAGCTACAACGATATGAAGCTTGGTCAGGGAAGAGACAACGCCAAGGAGCTTCTCAGAAACGATCCGGCACTTATGCTTGAGATAGAGGAGCAGATAAAGGAAAATGCACGCAAGCTTGTTCTTACAACCAAAAAGAGCAAGAGCGATGCCAGACTCAGTGAGGCTGCAAAAAATGCTTCGTCAGAAGCTCCTGTAAGAAACGATGATGTTTCTATAAGCGCAGATGATGATTTTGAAGAGTTTGCACCTGCCGGTGATGAAGAGTGATAATAAACTCCGTTGAAAAGTATAAGGGAACTACCTATGAGGTGATCATAGATGGTGAACACATATATCTTCATAAGGATATAGTTGCCGATTACGGACTGAGAGCTATGACGGAGCTTTCGGAGGAAAGGTATTCTGATATGCTCCTTGCGTCTGACAGACGGCGTGCGATTGAGCGGGGGATGTATCTCCTTGATTATCGTGATTATTCCTACAAGGAGCTGTTCAGAAAGCTTTCTGAAAGCTATGACGAGGAAATATGCTTCTACGCTGTGGATAAGCTGGCTTCTCTTGGCATCATAAACGACAGACGCTACGCAGAAAACCTGGCTCATAAGTATATAGAAGTCAAAAAATACGGTTTTTATCGTGCTTCGAACGAAATGTATCTCAGAGGGCTTGACAAGGAGCTTGTAAACGAGGTGCTTGAAGCCTACAGAGAAGGCACAGTCGGACGTATATGTGAGGTCATAAGAAAAAAATACAGCTCATATCTTGATGACAGGGATAAGATTCACAAGATGAAGAACGCCCTTGTGCGTATGGGCTACAGCTATGATGAAATAAACACGGCAGTACAGTCGCTCGAATGTTCCGACGACTGATATCAATAAAAAAATAATTTTTTAAAAGGTGGTTTATTATCTATGCCTGTAAATATCGGTATGGTGTCGCTTGGTTGTTCGAAAAACCTTGTTGACAGTGAGAGAATGCTCTATAAGATACGGGAGCGCGGCTATAAGCTTGTAACGGATCCGGCGAAGGCAAATGTTGTTGTCATAAATACCTGTGGTTTTATACAGTCAGCCAAGGAAGAGGCTATAGAAACCATTCTTGAGCTTTCAAAGCTTAAGGAAGAGGGAACAATAAAAAAAATCATAGTAACAGGCTGTCTTGCCCAGAGATATAAGGAAGAAATGGCTAAGGAGTTTGAAAATGAAGTCGATGCGGTCATAGGTATTGCAAATTCTGATGATATTATAGATGTCATAGACAGAGTTCTTGCAAACGAACGTGTTATCGAGTTCAAGGATAGGCATGAGCTTTCACTTACCGGAAAAAGAATAATATCCACACTGCCCTTCTTTACATATCTGAAGATCGCTGAGGGCTGCAGCAACTGCTGCAGTTACTGCGCTATTCCTATGATAAGAGGCAGATTCAGAAGTGTTCCTATGGAAGATGTTATCGAGGAGGCAAGATGGCTTGCCGATAACGGAGTAACTGAGCTTAATGTAGTTGCACAGGATTCGACAAGATATGGTGAGGATCTTTATGGAACTTCAAAGCTTCCTGAGCTTCTCAGAGAGCTTTGCAGGATAGATGGTATCAGATGGATAAGAGTTCTTTACTGTTATCCGGAACGTATAACCGATGAGCTTATAGATGTTATAGCCACCGAGCCTAAGATAGTAAAGTATCTTGATATTCCGATACAGCACAGTGATGCAGAAATACTTAAGGCTATGGGAAGAGGCGGTTCGGAAGAGGAGCTTCGCGCATTGTTTGCAAAGCTCAGAGAAAAAATAAAAGGTCTTGTTATAAGGACAACGCTCATAACAGGCTTCCCGGGAGAAACACAGGAACAGTTCAATTCTCTTGCAGAGTTCGTAAAGGATATGGAGTTTGACAAGCTCGGCTGTTTTCCGTACTCTGAGGAGGAGGGAACAAAGGCGGCGCAGATGCCTTGTCAGGTAGACGAAGAGGTTCGTGCTCATCGTGCGGAGATAATAATGCAGCAGCAGCAGCTCATCAGTGAGCGTAAAAATGCTCTTATGGTAGGAAAAACTGTAACAGCTGTTGTTGAGGGCTATGACAGATGGGGCGAGTGTTACTTCGGAAGAACTCAGAGCGACGCTCCTGATATAGACGGAAAGATATTTTTTGACAGTGAAAACAAGCATTCAGTGGGAGAGTTTGTCAGAGTCAGGGTGACCGAGGCTCTTGACTACGATCTGATGGGAGAGGTGACAGATGAATCTGCCGAATAAACTTACAATTCTGAGAGTTATACTTGTACCGTTTTTTATATTGTTTTTTTATCTGGAATCAGTTCCGTGCAACTATATAATCGCATTTGTCCTGTTTGCAGCGGCCTCTGTGACAGATGCGCTTGACGGACATATAGCGAGAAAAAACAACCTTATAACTACCTTTGGAAAGTTTCTTGATCCTCTTGCTGATAAGGTTCTTGTTGTGTCGGCGCTATGCTGTTTTACAGAAAAAGGCCTTATGTCTGCTATACCGCTTATCATAATAATCGCAAGAGAGTTCATGGTATCCGGACTCAGACTTGTTACAGCAAACGAAGGAGTTGTTGTGGCAGCAGGTATCTGGGGTAAGCTTAAAACCGCATTTACCATGGTTGCAATAGTTGCAATCCTTCTTTTCTGCTGTCTTGATATGACTGACAGGCTGAGGATAGTATCGGATATACTCATATGGGTATCGACAGCGCTTACTATAATATCAGGTGCTGTTTACCTCAAGGGCTACTGGAAGTATATAGATACTGACAAATAAAACAAAAAGGCTGACAATGCTATTTTCTGTACATTGCCGGCCTTTTGGATTTTTAATAAAATAACCGGAGTTTTTATATATGGAAAAATTTACTCAAGCGGTAACGCTTATAAACGACAAGATAAACAATGTTGTCTGGGGCTGGCCTGCGCTTATACTGCTGGGCTTTACCGGTGTCCTTATGACGGTGCTTACAAAATTTTATCAGGTAGCGCATTTTAAAAGATGGATGAGCTGTACCATAGGTGCTATTTTTAAGGACAGACACGTAACAAAGCATACAGATGACAAGTCTATTTCCCAGTTTCAGAGTCTGTGTACTGCGCTTGCAGCAACTGTCGGTACCGGAAATATAGCCGGAGTTGCCTCTGCGATAGTAACAGGCGGTCCCGGTGCGGTTTTCTGGATGTGGGTAATGGCTTTTTTCGGAATGATGACAAGCTTCTCGGAAAATGTGCTTGGGATTCTTTACAGAGTAAAAAACAAGAACGGAGAGTGGTGCGGAGGAGCTATGTACTATCTGAAGTACGGACTTGGTTCAAAAAAACACTGTAAAAAAGCAGGCTCGGTGCTTGCTGTTATGTTCTGTGTTTTTTGTCTGTTTGCGTCATTTGGTATAGGCAATATGACTCAGATAAACACTATCTCGGTAAATATGCATGATACGTTTGGTGTTCCGTCATATGTTTCAGGTATGGTTCTTATGATAATAGCAGGCCTTGTTATAATAGGCGGACTCAAGCGTATAGCGTCTGTTACGGAAAAGCTGGTTCCTGTTATGGTTACTGCATACATTCTCGGAACACTGCTGTTGTGTATAATCAATATAGACAAGGCAGGCGAGGTGTTTGCTGCTATTTTCAGAGGTGCATTCGGCATGAAGGCTGCGGCAGGCGGAATCATCGGCGCAGGAGTGAAGAAGGCTGTTCAGATGGGAATGAAGCGCGGAGTTTTCTCAAACGAAGCCGGACTTGGTTCAGCGGTTATAGTTAACGCAAACTCAAACGTAAAGGAGCCTGTTCATCAGGGAATGTGGGGGATTTTTGAGGTGTTTACCGATACGATAGTAGTGTGTACGCTTACAGCCTTCTCAGTTCTTTCCTCCGGTCTTATAGATCTTGAAACAGGTAAGGTTGCAGCCGGTATAGAAAACACAGGCAGTCTTGTAGGTATGGCCTTCGGTGAATTTTTCGGAAAGGCAGGCAATATGTTTATTGCTATAGCGCTGCTTATGTTTGCCTTTTCAACAGTACTCGGCTGGAGCCACTACGGTGCCAAGGCTATGGAGTATCTTTTCGGAGAACGCTCTGTTATAGTTTACAAGGTGCTTTTCGTTATAGCTGTATTCAGTGGTGCTGTTATGGGCGAAAACCTTGCGTGGGAGCTTTCAGATACATTCAACGGGCTTATGATGCTCCCTAACCTTGTCGGAGTTATAGTACTCTCACCTGTAGTTTACAGATGTACTAAAAACTATGTATACAGACATATGCGACATAAGGATACAGAGCCGTTTCTTTCAGTGCACGACGATATCCAGAAGGAACAGGCTGCGGCACTTGCACGTGGTGAGGGTGCTGATGAATAAAAGGTTTTTTCCGAGCGTTTCCGGTAAAATTGACAATTATCTGCAAATTCAAAACTCCTCATCAGATATTTATGATGAGGAGTTTTGAATTGATTTTTGTTGTTATATTTCTTCAGCAAGCTTCTGTACTTCTTCCGGAGTAAGATTGTAGATCGCTGCTATCTCATCGAAGCTTAGCTTACCGAGAGCGAGAACCTTTTTTGCTGTTTCGGTGTTTGCATCCCGTGCACCTTTAATTATTCCCATGTTTTCTCCTTCAAGCCTTGCATCCTCTCTCATTTCCTGAATCGCTTTGCACATATCGACTTTCTCCTTTCCGTTATCAATTACAAGTTTTGAACCTGTTACTATGTTAATCATAT
>SVNR01000088.1 GCA_015066815.1 Ruminococcus sp. | reverse complement strand
ATGTCAGTCTTTTAAGTTTCTTTTTCATAGTTTTCTCCCTATTACTTAATTTTTTTCTTTTCCTTGTCTGTAACAAACACAGAACACGATAATCTTATCAACCACTCATATGCTTCACTCCGTTTTTAGTAATATTCCAATTATTATATGTACCATTGTAGCATATATCACCGTAAAAATCAATGACATCAAGATGATTTTATCTGTTTTATTTACTTTAGCGAATTTTCAAAGTAAACGCAACACGAAAAAATATACCTGTTGCAGTTACATCATTTCCCTGCTCTGCAAAGTGAAAAGCATATATTCCTGTTCCGGCTGCACAGTCAAGAATTTTACGGTTATCTCCGATTAATTCATCAAGTATCCTGACAGTCGTCAGATATTCTATTCTTCTTGCATTATTGGTTGACAATCTGTCTTCCTCACGATAGTTTTCATGTTTTTTTATGATTTAGCAATTATAGAAAAAATCACAATACATTCATTTTTATCTCAGTCAGCATATCGGAAAGATGTTTATCTCTATCCTCGATCGTGCTGTGACCTCCGCAGACTCCTGTGACACTGTATGACAGCTTCACGCAGTCAGTATAGTTATCCGGCAAAATCTCATCAGCATCACTGCACAGCGTATATGCCCGGTTGTTTTTATCATATGAGGAAAGCACCCTGTACTGTTCTAAAAACTCAGAAGGCATACCCGACTCAGATATCAGCTCAAGTGCATGAGGATAAAAACACGGATTTGTCAGTATGCATGGACGGGAAAATCTGCGACTGAGCTTGTCTGCGTACCAGCCACCCAGACTCTGTCCCACAAAAACAAAGTCATCAGAATCTATCATTTCAGAAAGCTGTTCAAGTATTTTTTCAGGAGCTTCCTCTTTGTAATAAAGCTTAGGCGATATTATGGTATCAGCAGGCAGTATCCTGCAAAGCGACTTGTAGTTTTTATTGTCAGCCTCACCCATGAAGCCGTGTATGTTGAGTATTTTCATATCAGTATCCCCTTTACTGTCAGATTTTGCTTTTTATAGATTTATAAAAAGCAGAACCTCTGTTTTTTCAAAGGTTCTGCCTGTGTAGTTTTTTATGTTGTGTAAAAAATGCAGAATTACTGCTCTATCGGCTTCATTGTAGGGAAGAGAAGAACGTCTCTTATCGATGCGCTGTCTGTAAGAAGCATAACAAGACGATCGAGACCAAAGCCAAGACCACCGGTAGGAGGCATACCGTATTCGAGAGCTGTTACAAAGTCCTCGTCAACCTCTGCGTTTGCACCCTGTGCACGCTTAGCCTCAACCTGCTTTACGAAACGCTCCTTCTGATCGATAGGGTCGTTGAGCTCTGAAAAAGCGTTACCCATCTCTCTTGCGTAGATGAAGTATTCAAATCTCTCTGTAAACGCAGGATCTGAAGGCTTTCTCTTGGCAAGCGGTGAGTTTTCTACAGGATAATCATAGATGATAGTAGGCTGAATAAGCTTATCCTCTACGAACTCCTCGAAAAATGCAATAAGTACATGTCCCTTTGTTGCTTGTGAGCCTTCCTCAACCTCTATGCCCTTGCTCTTTGCACATGCTCTTGCGTCTTCATCTGTTGCCCAATCGTTATAATCAACACCTGCGTATTTTTTTACTGCTTCTATCATAGTGAGTCTCTCCCATGGACCGCCCATGTTTATCTCTACACCCTGATAAGTGATAACGTCTGTGCCGCAGATTTTTCTTGTGATCGTTATATACATATCTTCTATAAGATCCATCATACCCATATAGTCTGTATATGCCTGATACATCTCAACAGAAGTAAATTCAGGGTTATGTGATGCGTCCATACCTTCGTTTCTGAAGATACGTCCTACCTCATAAACCTTATTAAAGCCGCCTACTATAAGTCTCTTGAGATAAAGCTCTGTTTCTATACGGAGATACATATCAAGATCAAGTGCGTTGTGGTGAGTCTTGAACGGTCTTGCAGCAGCACCTATTTCGAGTGTGTGAAGTACAGGTGTATCTACTTCAAGATATCCGAGATTGTCAAGATACTGTCTTATCTCTCTGAGGATCATGCTTCTCTTTACAAAAGTATCCTTTACTCCGGGGTTACAGATAAGATCAACATAACGCTGACGGTATCTCATATCCTGATCCTTGAGTCCGTGCCATTTTTCAGGAAGCGGAAGGAGTGACTTGGAGAGAAGCTTTATTTTCTGAGCGTGAACTGAAATCTCGCCCTTTCTTGTACGGAAAACAAAACCCTCTACACCGATGATATCGCCGATATCCCATTTTTTGAATTCAGCAAAAACATCCTCACCGATGTCGTTCATTCTGATATATACCTGCATTCTGTCTGTATCGTCACGAACGTCTATGAAGTTTGCCTTACCCATATCACGCCAGCTCATAATACGGCCTGCGATACATACAGTCTGGTTTTCCATCTCGTCAAACTTTTCTCTTATGACTGCGTTTTTGGCTGTTACCTCGTACTTTGTGATTTCGTATGGATTCTTGTCGTTTTTCTTTAACTCGTCAAGTTTTTCGATTCGTACCTTTTTTAAAATATTGATATCCTGTTCCTGAACATCTTCCTGGATCTGATCATTTGTCTGATTTTCACTCATTAAACAAACCTTGCCTTTCTTACTTTGAAATAGATATAACCTCAAACTGAAGCTCGCCGACCGGTGCTTCTACTGTAAATACATCGCCGACCTTCTTCTTCATAGCTGCTTTTCCGATAGGTGAATCATCAGAAATCTTTCCTTCAAGAGGATTTGCTTCTGTTGTACCTACTATCTTGAACTTTTCGAGCTTATCTCTGTCAAGACGTTTGATCTCAATAGTTGAACCTATACCTACTTCGTTTGTTGAAATACTGTCATCATCAACGATTTCTGCGTTTGCAAGAGTGTTTTCGATCTCGGCGATAGTTGCCTCAAGAATACCCTGCTCGTTCTTGGCTTCATCATACTCTGCGTTTTCTGATAAGTCACCAAATGATCTTGCTTCCTTAAGCTTCTGAGCTACCTCGGCTCTTCTGACTGTTATAAGATGGTTTAATTCTCGTTCAAGCTGTTCATAACCCTCACGGGACATCTGCTTTTTTTGTGACATAGTTTTTACACTCCTCAATATCAATATTTTATATGCTATTATATTATATTACATCAAAATTGTATTGTCAATAGATACTGTTTTTATTGACTTTATATTCCTGTTATATTTTTAACGTATGCTCGCTTTAAATCTTTCCCTTCAGAACTTCAATCGCCTTTTCAAGCTGAACATCAGAATCTTCACCCTCAGCCTCTGTTACGTGGTCAGGAACGAGTCCGACTCCGTGATAACATTCTGACCGGGTTGTTCTGTATTCTGCTACTGTAAGCACTACTGTGCTTTTGTCGCTCAGCTCAAAGGTGTCCTGCATTATTCCTTTTCCGTATGATGTCGTTCCTACGAGCACTGCTCCCTTGAAGTCTCTCAGTGCCGCTGCAAACAGCTCCGCACCGCTTGCTGAAACGCCGTTTATGAGTACTGCCATAGGAATATCAGTTTCCTCACTGTCCGATGTTACGATGACCTCTTCTGTTTTATCCTTGAAAACCGCAACGGCAATATCTCCTTCGGGAAGCAGAGGATCAAGACATTTTTCAACTGATGA
>SVNR01000087.1 GCA_015066815.1 Ruminococcus sp. | reverse complement strand
AGGAGCTTTATCCCACCAAGGAAGAAAAAGGAGCAAGACTTGGATATTCTCTTATATCTAATCACGCCTTTGTAGACGGAAATAAACGCATCGGAATGTACGTGCTTTTGACCTTTCTTGAGACAAACGGGATCAAGCTTCGTCCTACCAACGACGAGGTCGCCCGTGTCGGACTTGCCGTAGCTGCCGATGAAATGAAGTATGAGGATCTGCTGGATTGGATAATTGAAAACGAATAATATTCAAAAAGCCAAGGCTCAAAACCTTGGCTTTTTTCTCTTTAATTGCAAATTGCAGACGGTTAATAATCTCCCTACAGTGTCCGGTGTGGGTCCATCCGGTCCGTTAGGTATAGTTGGTTACGAGAGAGGATAATATTTTGCTTATTATGACCTATTAAATATTTACTTGGGAAGGTACGGTTTAAGCCGATCGATTTGTTTCTTATACCGTTCATCGTTACGAACACTATCAAAAAGCCGAGTTTTTGCGAAATTTTCGTATGCCATAAAGCATATATATTCTCCCTTATCGTTTGTATCATCTTCCGGCTTACAGTGTTTGTCATCGGTAAGCAGATTCATGAGGGGGTTGTTGTACGAAAGGATCGTATCTATGGGCAGCTCAGCATATTTAACATATAAATCTATTGCATTTTCCAGCTCTGTGTATCCAATATCGTATTGCTCAGTAAAAAAGTAACAGCCGGCTAATCGCAGATGAAACTCCGCACGCATGGGAAGCCATGCATCCACATCGGTTGAAGTGTCACGCATAATATCAATTACCTTTAATATCAACTGAAATCTTGCAGCCGTCTCATTCTGATCATTCGGATTGATAGAGTTATAGAAAATATATCCGACAAACGACAAAAGATTTTGCTGGCCATGTAATTCGCATTTTTCAAAGTTTTTACGGTAACTGTATCGTGATGCCAGCAGAACCTCTTTGCAGGACTTCCAGCACGGTATCATATCAAGCCACGCACTAAGATGTTCCTCGTCCTCTGCAACAGCGATCATATGCATGGCTTCGATACGATGATCTTCATCAGTGCAATTGTCCATGATGTTTTTGCATATAGCCCGTATTTCATCCAAATGCTCTTCATAAGGCCTGGTATTGTTTTCAATATAACAGCGACAGAGCCAAATACCAAAGCTGTATTCCTTCGGAAATTCATCGTACGCGGCTTTGCACGCTTGATAAAATTCCTCAGGATCATGCTGAACCTTATTTATTTTTTCATAATGTGCCTCAAGTTTTGTATTAATGGATTCTTTATCAGTGCCAAAAAGAATGTCTGTTGAAATATTGAAAAAACCGGCAATCTTAGGTATCAATTCCATATCAGGATATGCCTGACCGTTTTCCCACCGACTGACAGACTGGTAGGTTACTCCGACTGCGGCGGCGAGTTCTTCCTGGGTAATGTCACGTTCACGACGCAGACGGCGAATTACATTAGAGATAGGTAAACTCATTTTTTGTTCTCCGGTACTAAATCAAACTAAGTTGCGCAACCTGTACTTATATTATATTGAATTGATGCAAAAAAACAATAAGCTGATCCGTGCAAACAACTCACTTACTGCGAGAATTATTCGACAATCATGTTAGAATAAAAGAGGCTTTCGCATTGTATTTCTCTGCAGAAAAATTATTCCTGGTGAGGTTAAACAGTAAAATCATTCTTCACAAGCCGATTCACAGCCGCTATGAAACGCTCATCATGTCTGACGCAATCGTATAGTGGATCTGAACGGATAATATTAAGATAACGTTTAGGTTTTTTATATTCGGAATCTGCGGTATCTATATTGGTTCTTATGAATTCCAAACGATTGAAAAGAACTGATGTATATAATGTTTTCTCAGGCAGTTCGTAATATCTTAACCAATAATCCACTGATTTTACAAAAGCGTTTAATCCTTCATCTGATTTTCCCAAAGAAAAAAGAAACCGTGCATTTTCTTCATATTTATCTGCAATATTCCATGTCCACTCTCCAAAATCCTCACATTCAAACAAAATTTCCAGAACATTGATAACTTTATTGTTTATCATTATTTTCTGTTCCGGAGATATTTTCCATTCATCTATTCCCCAATCATTGTTTTTCAGCGTATCAATTTTCATAAGGAACCAACCAAGATATTCCATCATGTTTGTCTGACAGTGTTTTAATGCCTCGCTAAAATGTCCACGTTCAAAGGCAATATCTTCACGCCGTTCTCCGCGTAGCAGACAAAAATCATCATTTAGTAAAGAAAGCCATTTTTCTTCATCCTCAGGGGTTTCTGAAATTGCTAATAGACTGCTGATTGCGCACTGACGAAAATAATCATTAGTACAGTCTGCCAAAACCTTTTCACACAGAAAACGGATTGTAGGCTTAGTATCTCCGTAATCATCCTCGTCACGGCCGCATACCAAACTGTTTCGATACATATTAATAATTCGCCAGTCGTAGGGGAATTCCGCGTATGCTTCTTTGGCCAAAATGTTCTTTTTACTATTATTTTCTTTTGTACAAGTAAGAGCAAGTCTCTCATACTCCTTAAGGTACTCACAAATTTGTCCTTCTATCTGTATCCGGGAATTATTCATGAGTTCGTCAATCGTAATATTGAAAAAATTTGCAATAATAGGGATTGTTTCAATATCCGGATATGCCAAAGCACGTTCCCATTTTGATACTGCCTGAAACGATACTCCGAGATAATCTGCCAATTCTTCTTGTGTCAGCTTTTTTTGCATACGATAATGGCGGATATTTTCACCGATATAAATATTCATATAATTTTCCTTTTTTATTTGAGAGTAAACAGATCTGTTTCTGATGATATTGTAACAAAGCCTCTAATAAAAAACAATAAGATATTTGTGGAATGCATTTCTACTATAGGTTTATGCTTTAAAATTACAGCAAAAAAACCAAGGTTTACTCAAAACCTTGGCTTTTTTCTCTTTAATTGCAAATTGCAGACGGTTAATAATCTCCCTACAGTGTCCGGTGTGGGTCGTCCGTCAGGCCGACGCGTTTGATATGTTTTATATAAAGATCCGGTATCTTTCCGTAGGGTCACTTATCGGAAGGTGAGTAGCGGCTCTGCGGTACTACACACCGGAGGATGGGTCAGACGTACAAGACTGTCAATACAGGACAAGGAAAATCAGTTTTCCTCACAGTACAGAAACATCTCTTCGATTCGGTAAAGCTCACTTTCTTTGTTTTTTTCTAACCATTTCTTTCTGAACTTGTTTAACCATTCGCGGGTGTTTGTAACACGGCTGACATCCTGACCGGAAAGCTTTTGATACAATTCCGCAATCAAACAAATGCCCTCTGCGCTTATCAGCATTTCCTCGCGGTATTCATCGTTATTCCATTTCTCAGAGTTGATCTTATCTGACAGATCGGTATATAACTTCTGTATTTTATGCAAGTCGGTAAACATGCAATTACAGGGGCGTTTATGTGAATTATAACGGTGATCGAAATAATTAGCGATAAAATTATCCCAGGAAACGAATCTATGCAAATAGCTCAGCTCCTTAAGAAGCTGAATGCCGGTTTTGTTTTCAAATAAGATAAAGTTTACACGGCTGTAAAACTCATCGTTGATCTCAGTTTTTACCGACCAGGATTTTTCAGCACCAAGCACTAAT
>SVNR01000039.1 GCA_015066815.1 Ruminococcus sp. | reverse complement strand
TTTGTATCTCTTTTACTTTCAGACTAAATGCAACACCTTTTACCTTCAAAGTAAATGCAACAGGTATATTTTTCCGTGTTGCGTTTACTTTGAAAATTCACTTGATTTGTTTAAAGATAAAAAAAATCCGTTTGAAAAAATTCTTGTCAAGGATAAGTATATTTCAGAACCTTCTATATCAATAGGAAAGTTTGCAGTTTATATCTGTCCGGGTGTTTCGGTAAACCTGAGAGTAAACGCTTCTGTTGATGTAAGCGGTGAATATTCTGTAACTGTTGAAACAGAAAATTCAAGCGGTTTTGAATTGACATCAGCAGGTTTTCGTCCTATAGATAGAACAGAGCTTATAAGTAATGAAGTGGTTCTTACAGGTGAATTAGGCTTGTATGCAAATGGAATTATTGCACTTAGTCTTGATTATGTTTTGGGAGAAGTAGATCTCCTGAGTCTGAAGCTTAAGATAGGACCTACACTTAAGGCTGAATTAAAGCTTTATGATGCTGCTGATATTGAAAAGGCTATGATTTGTGCGGATATCAACGGATATCTGAAGATAGAATTAAGTCTTATGCTTTTGGATGAGGAAGTTATGGAAGAACTGGGCATAGACAATTCAATAACATTAGTTGAGATCGATGAGAAGACAAGTCCGATTGTATGGCATCGTCACTGTGAATATTCTGAGGCAAGCTCAAAGTTTGTAAGAACACCTGGTGATGTATGTACGGTGGAAGATAGCGAAGAAGCAGTAACAACAGCTCCTGCAACTATTCCGGTCGGAATCTTCGAGCTTGAAAACTCATACCTTGCAGTTGCCGCAGGTTCTTCATCAAAAATCGGTTTAAAATCACTTCCTTCCGGATATACACCGGCGGATCTGGTATGGAGCTCAAGCGATCCGTCTGCAGTGGCTGTAGATGAAAACGGCAATATCAAGACTGCATCATCCGGTTCTGCGATTATCGTGATAAAAACCAGTGACGGCAAATATACAGCATCATGTGCTGTAAATATTATAACCGGTGTTTCGATTGAATATGATACAACCGGTTACACAGACAGCGTGCTCGCAGCAGCATAACAAATTGTATTTTAAAATAACCTGTAAAAGCCGCAGCTTTTTTAAGCTGCGGCTTTTATGCGTTTTTTCCCGGAAGGGTGAATTTAACGAGTTTTTCTGATGCAAAAAAAGAATTTATAATGATGGGTCAGGTGATTTTGCAGGTATAATACATATTTTTCCCTTATGAGGGCAGTATATCAGTAAAACAACAAAAAAGAGGTGCTGTGATGAAAAAAAGAACAGTATATGCGTGTATTTCATCTGCTGCAGTAATGTTTCTGTCAGCTTATGGTGTGGCCATGCTCGGAAGGACTGAAAAAAGCGAAAACCTTCTGCCGTCTGTAACAAGCGGGAGTTTATCGGCAGCTGTTTCACGTACTGAGATGATCACAGAAGAAGTAACGTATGAACCGGTAAGCATCATAAAGCCTGTTACGTTTATGACTCTGCCTGAAACAACTATGTACAGAATTACCGTTCCGGAGACTTCCTCTGAACTGACAGAGAGCATGACAGAAGGAGTTTCGTCATCTTCTTCTGTTTCACAGTCTCAGACGCCTCTGACGTCAGAGGTAACGGAGAGTACTTATACTGTCAAAACCAATGAGACGGAAAACACTACGACAGAAACAGAGTATGTAACAGATGAAATGACTGATTATCATGGCGTCATACTGGCTCTTGTTAATGAAGCACGCAGGGCAGAAGGGATAGGGGAGTTATCTGCCAGTGCATCGCTTGACAAAGCGGCGGATATACGTGCCGGAGAGATCTCAATTATTTTCGGACATACAAGGCCGGATGAGAGAAGCTGGTTTTCTGTATGTGAAGAAGTTGGAGTATCACCTGAGCATATGGGAGAAAACATAGCAGCCGGAATATCTGAGCCTTCTGAGGTCGTCAACGCGTGGATGAACTCGCCTGACCACAGAGCAAGTATAATGAACCCTGATTTTACTATGCTCGGAACAGGCTGCTATGAAGCAGATGATCAGAACGGATATTACTGGGTACAGATATTTGCAGGATAGACAGAAAAAAGCCGTGCAGTCAGATGCACGGCTTGAATTTTTTTAAGTTATAAGTGTAGCAGAGCCGTATGCTTTTACAGGATGTCCTGCAGAATCAAACTCTGTTGTGTATTTTACCATGAAAGGTACTTTGTTCGGTGTAAGAGGTACAACGGCTTCAAACTCCTTTGCTCCGTTTGCCATCTGTACATGCCAGTCACGGTATGTATCCGCAAAATCAGGAGGAAATACGCCCATCTCTATAGCCGGCTCCGGATAGTTCCTCATAACCGGCGGGAATCCGAGATCGCGCATACAGCGGAAGCAGGGATGCATTTCCTTTGTGAGTATATTGTACTCCCAATAGTATATGTTGGCGTGTTCGCTTGCCATTTTGAAACGGCGTTCGTTAGTCAGGATGTTTTCATGCAGAAGCTTTTCTGCTGTTACATTTCTTATCGTGGAGAACAGGAGGAAGCTGTCCTTGCTCTTTCCGATAACCTGTACTGTACTGTGCAGACATATGTGTTCTTCGCCGCAGCACTTCGAGGAGAAGGTACGCCACGTCTCGCATTCTTCTTCAGAGCCTGATTTTATTGCACGTTCAAGCATGTCGGTGTATATTTTTTTGTTTTCTTCATCAAAAACATTCATCGGATCAGAGGTTATAAGCTCTTTTTCTGATAGATTCATAGATATCTCGAGAAGATATTTTTTGTTTACACGGATGATCTCTATCTTGTCTTTGCTGTATTCAAATATTGCGGCACCGCCGACAAAGCTGCTGAAAATAAGCGTTTCGATAGTGTCGTTTGACCAGAAGCTGTTGGAGTCCATAGTGTCCACAAACTTCATCTGAGGTATGGTTGTACCAACAGTACTTCCGCTCAGGAGCTTTTCGTATTGATCCTCAGGGAGCGGTCTTGAATATAAAAAGCCCTGAATATATTCACAGCCGATGCTTTCCAGAAAATCAGCCTGATTTACTGTTTCAACACCTTCAGCAATAACAGGAAGTCCGAGCCAGTTTACCATGCGGACGATAGAACTGAGTATGGTTCCGCCACGTTTATTGCCGTCATCCTTATGTAAAAATCTCATATCAAGCTTGATTATGTCAAAATCAATATCCTTGAGTATGTTAAGTGAAGAGTAGCCGCTTCCGAAGTCGTCCATTTCTACTACAAAGCCGTGTTCATGGAGCTTGTGTACAGCATCGTTGATAAATTCGCTGTTTCCGAGAGCAGCGGATTCGGTTATTTCGATGCGGATGTATTCTGAAGGGATGTTGTATTTTTTCCTGATAATATCAAGCTCGTCGATAAATCCGGCACAGAATATATCGTATCTTGTAAGGTTTATTGAAACAGGGACAACATGATATCCTGCATCTATGCATTTTTTTATAAAGCAGCATACCTTTTTGAAGACATACATATCGAGCTTTGTTATGAAACCGTTCTTTTCAAATATCGGAATAAAGCGTCCGGGGGAGATAAGGCCAAGCTCAGGATGTATCCAGCGTACAAGCGCTTCTGCGCCGATAAGCATACCGGTAGTATGGTTGTACTGAGGCTGATAGTAGACTATGAACTGTTCTTCGGCAAGGGCGTTTCGCATCATACCGCATATTTCCTGTTCGGATATAAGGGCGTTTCGTATTTCTTCGTTATAGAAGCAGAACTGTTCTGTATAGTTTCCCTTGACGGATTTTTGTGCCATTATGGCATAGTCTATCAGAGCTTCAGAAGAGGTTGATTTGTCGGGAATAGCTGTTATTCCGGCGTTGCATACTATTTCGAAGCATAGATCAAAATCAGATGCACGGTCAAGGAATTCAGAAATAAATTCTTTTCTCTCGTGCTCTTTGCATCGCGTGAACATAAGGAAACGGTCAGAGCCGACACGGCAGCCGAGGCCGTCACGTTCTCTTATAGTATCGGAAATAACACCTGAAATATGTATAAGAAGCTCATCGCCCTTGTTTGAACCGAATATATCGTTTATTATTTTAAACTTGACAACGTCCATATAAACGACGATATAATCAGCAAGCTCCTGCTCAGATTTTGCTTTTATGGCTTCATCAAGCTCTTTGGAAAAAGCTTTTCTGTTGAGAAGTCCGGTAAGGTCGTCAGATATACGGTATGCCGTGTTGTTGACGCAGCTGAAGACTATTGTTATTTCACTGCAGGGTGCATTGCACATGAACATAACGTTATAACGACGGTACTGTTTGTCTGCTGACTTGAGATTGTACTCCCTGAAGCAGGTGATAGGTTTCCCTGAGCTTTTTATACTTGTTATTGTTTCTTTTATTTTGAGCGCGGTTTTTTTATTGGCAACATTATGACTGATTAGTATATCCCATAAAGAGTTGTCGTTGAACTCGGCCGCAAACATCTGGTTCATTTCGGGTGAGTATATAAATTTTTCTGAATCACATATATAAGTTATACATGCACTCAGGTATAAGTTGTTCTTCCCTGTCCTTTCCATCTGATAATCCCTCCAAACGTTTTATCATAAGAGACACCTTTTAGCTATTATAACATATTAGAGAAGAAAATGCAACGAAAAAATATACATATTTCAGAAAATAAATTGTATATTTTTTTACTGATTAGGCTTTTCCTTTTAGAAGAACCATATCAAATAAAAAAATAATCCGGACACTTCATTGATCTGGATAGTGTCCGGATTATTAATGTTAGTGCGGATAACAGGACTTGAACCTGCACCGGGTTGCCCCGACTAGCACCTGAAGCTAGCGCGTCTGCCAATTTCGCCATATCCGCATTTTGTCTGATGAAAATCAAACATCTTTAAAAGTATAGCATATTTTCAGACTGTTTGCAAGTCTTTTTTGAAAAAAAATTTTGAAGACCGAGAGGGTAGTGAACAGTCAAAAAAATTTTAAAAAATCCTGTAACCTTTTCGTATAACCTCTGTCTTTATAGATGAAGCGGGAAGAAAAGCTTCAGATAAGACGAAAAAACTAAAACAACAATGAGGGGAAAATTATTATGAAGAAAAAGATATTTTTTATTATGGCATTATCAATTGTATCAATGGCGTTTTCAGGCTGTGGCAGAGCAGAGGAAAATCTTAATACAGGCAGCAGTGCTGCTAATGCTGTTTTTACTATCAATGAAACTGCGGATACTGAGCCGGTTCTGCAGGCTCCGGTTCAGGATGACGAAGTAAAAAATGAAGCAGATGCCGCAAACGATAATGTTCAGCAGACAGAAGAAAATGTGCAGATGACACCGGAAGACAGCGATAGCACAGAAGCGCAGGTTACAGAAGCGCAGGTTACAGAAGCTCCGGCTACAGAAACACCGGCTGTGGAGACACCGGACAAAAACGCATATCCATATCCGGAAGATATAGATTCAAGTGCTGTGCTTACTATGAATGAGGACGGCTCTGTAAAAGCTCTGCTGGCAGACGGAGCCGTTGAGTTGACGCTTACAGATGATTTTGTAGGCAACATGGTGATCCGTGATAACGCTATCCTGTCAAAGATCGCTTATAATAATTCGGGAATCGGAACTGTTTTGGCCCTTGATCCGTATGACCATTTTAAAGGTTATCGCGGAGCTTCTTTGCCGGTATGCTATGTAGATGGTGTATACTGGTACTGGTACAGACCTACAGACTGCAGATGTGACAGCAGTAATCCTGAGGAATACGCTCAGCATTCAAAACTTTATGAAGCTATAGATGAACATGTAAGATTTACTTTTTACGGATGCTCAAAGGAAACAGGAGAAAAAACAAAGAAAATGCCGCTTCCTGAAGGATATAACGGTATGCTGCGCAAATCCTATTCATCAACCAAGGGTATACTTGGATATACATCAGAATATGTCCTTGAAAATGCTGAACAGGGAAATCAGTGGGAAATGGAAGAAGGAAAAAATATAACAGCAAAATCAATTGCATATTCACGCGGAAAAATGTGGTTTGAGTGCTATGATACGGACAATAACGAATATTATGGCTGGGTAAGTGATGAAAATGTGGCTTTCTATGAATGCGAAGGAACCAAAGGCACATCGTACCAATCAGTAAACTCCCCGGTATACGGAGAAATCAAATAAAAACAAAAAAGTAAACAGAAGAAAAAGCTATCATGAGGCGGCAGCAGTACTTACAGGCGGCTGCCGGAAGATTTCAGCGGGCTGCTGTGTACGGGAAAACAGCAAAGCTCTGCTTACAGACAACAAAATCAGGTGTTGATTTTCTAAATATATAAAAAAATGAACGGGAAAGCAAAAAGTACAGTCGGAAAACAAAGGCTGTGCTTTTTTGCGTTTTGAGTCATGACTCTGCAAAGATTGATGGCTTTTGCAAAAAAGGTTTTGCTTTATATTGACAATTCGGATTTTATCATTATAATTATATATGTATGCTTTTTTTCAGAGGAAATATAATGCAATTCATAACGAACCTGATACACATATAGTAAAAGCCAAATTTATTTTGACGTTCACTATAAAAGCATAAAATCGCCCCTGACATACGTATAATACAGAGGAAATTAAAAAAAAATATATGAAAAAACCAGAACAATACAAGCGGACGCTTAACGGGGCGTCTGCATTAATAAATACAGCTCTGCTCGGAGCGGCGTTCGCCATAATATGGTACACCTGCTATTCGCAGCAGATAGTTCTTCCGTTTTACCGCAAGGGTAACTGGATGGTTATAGGTATCTACATTGTTATAACCGTTATTTTCAATCAGGTCTATGGCAGCTATAAGGTCGGATATCTTCGTAAGTCCGAAGCGTTTTACTCACAGATAATTTCTGTTTTTGCGGTAAATATAATAGAATACTGTCAGATAAGCGTCATAGGCAGGGATTTTATACACTTCATGCCGATGGTGTTTCTTACGCTGGTAGATATCATAATAGTACTTCTGTGGACGCTCATATACTCGTTCATATACAGAAAGCTCTATCCGCCGCGCCGTATGATAATAGTATACGGCAGCAGAAACGCAGGAAATCTTGTCATGAAAATGAGCCGCCGTGATGATAAGTATATCATATCGGAGTCTGTAAAGTCTGATGAGGATATAGAGGTTATCCGTGAAAAAATACTCAGCTATGACGGTGTTATTCTTTATGATGTTCCTGACCGTATGCGAAACGATATCCTGAAGTTCTGCTTTGACAGATCACTCAGGGTATATATGGCTCCTAAGATATCTGACATAATAATACGCGGCGCACAGGAAATAAACCTTTTTGATACTCCGCTTCTTCTTTGCAGAAACGATGGGCTTCCTATAGAAAAAAGAGCGGCAAAGAGACTGTTTGATCTTATCTTCTCGATAGTTCTTCTACCGGTCCTTCTGCCTCTCATGCTTATTATCATGATCGCAATAAAGCTTGATGACGGCGGTCCGGTGATCTATAAGCAGGAAAGGCTTACTACAAACGGAAAAAGATTTTTTGTACTCAAGTTCAGAAGTATGATAACTGATGCAGAAAAGGACGGAGTAGCACGTCTTGCGACTGACTCGGACAGCCGTATAACAAGAGTTGGTGCTTTTCTCAGAAAATGCAGGCTTGACGAGCTGCCGCAGATATTCAACATAATAAAAGGCGACATGTCTTTTGTAGGGCCTCGTCCGGAACGTCCGGAGATAGCGGCAGAGTACGAAAAGGATATGGCAGAGTTCAGCTTCAGACTCGTTGTAAAGGCAGGTCTGACAGGATATGCCCAGATCATGGGAAAATACGATACAACGCCGTACGACAAGCTGAAAATGGACCTTATGTATATTGAAAAATACAGTCTCCTCAATGATATGAAGCTCATACTTATGACTGTAAAGACCATGATTTTTCCGGGTGAGACAAACGAAACGGAAAATGTCATAAATATATCCGGCGGAAAACCGGAAGAATAATTTTTTCGTTCACTATGCCTATATGCACTGAGTGACCGCAGGAAACGGATGTGCAAGGCAATATTAATAAATCAATTATAGTGAAAGTCAGACTTATGCTGACGTTCACTATATAAAGAAAGGGAAAACAAGATTTATGAAAATAACAGCAGTGATCATGGCAGGCGGTAAGGGAGAAAGATTCTGGCCTAAGAGCCGCAGTGCATATCCGAAGCAGTTTCTTTCACTTACATCAGACGGAGAAACTATGATACAGAAAACCATAAAGAGGCTTCTGCCGCTTGTAGATACAGAGGATATCTTTATCGTAACAAACGAGAGCTATGTTCCGCTGATAAACGAACAGCTTCCTGATATTCCGGCAGAAAACATTCTTGCGGAGCCTGTTGCAAGAAATACTGCTCCCTGTATAGCGCTTGCTGCAGCTGTAATAAACAAGAAGTATGACGACGCAGTCATGATGGTTCTGCCGTCTGACCACCTCATAAAGTATGAGGAGCTGTATCTTGACACTATGCGTCATGCTGTAAGGGTAGCTAAGAAGGATGAAAACCTTGTTACGGTAGGTATAACCCCTACTTATCCCGAAACAGGCTACGGCTATATCAACTTCTGCAGTGCAGAGAGCGAGGATATGGTAGGAGTGTATAAGGTAAAGAAGTTTGTTGAGAAGCCGTGTCTTGAAAAAGCAAAAGAATACCTTAACTCAGGACGCTATCTGTGGAACAGCGGTATGTTTGTGTGGAAGGTATCCTCAATAATGAAAAACTTCGAGCGTTTTCTTCCTGCTATGTACGAGGGCTTCCTCAAAATGAAAGAAAGCGCAGGCACAGACAGCTTCAGTGCTGTTCTTGAACAGTGCTTCAGTGAGTTTGAATCCGAGTCCATAGACTTTGGCATCATGGAAAAGGCTGATAACATATATACGCTTTCAGGCAGCTTCGGCTGGGACGATGTCGGCAGCTGGCTTGCTCTTGAAAAGATAAACAAAACAGACGAATACGGAAACTACGTTGCCGGCGACGTTATAACCATAGACACCGGAAAGAGTATCATCTGCGGAAACAAAAAGCTCATTGCAGCGGTAGGTCTTGAAGATGTCATAGTGGTGGATACTGATGACGCAACTCTCATATGTGCCAAGTCACACACCCAGCAGGTCAAGAAGGTAATAGAAAACCTCAAGATATGCAACAGGCGTGAGCTTATTTAACGGTCACCGGACTAACGCATTCAGCGGATTTGATGGTAAAAAAATAAATTTATTATAGTAAACAGACAGGAGAACTGAATAATGAAAAATGCATTGATCACAGGAATTACCGGACAGGACGGCTCTTATCTTGCAGAGCTTCTTCTTGAAAAGGGCTACAACGTATATGGTATCATGAGAAGAAAGAGCGTTGTTGACTACGGCAACGTTGAGCATATCAAGGACAGAATAAACTTCATATATGCAGATATGACAGACGTTATATCACTCATAAACGCTATGAAGATCTCTCAGGCGGACGAGGTATATAACCTTGCTGCCCAGTCATTTGTTGCAACAAGCTGGGAACAGCCTCTTGCAACAGCAGATATAGACGCTCTCGGAGTTACAAACATGCTTGAGGCTATAAGGACTGTAAAGCCTTCCTGCCGCTTCTATCAGGCTTCCACATCTGAGATGTTCGGACTTGTTCAGGCTATACCTCAGTGTGAAACAACTCCGTTCTATCCGAGAAGTCCTTACGGAGTAGCAAAGCTTTACGGACACTGGATAACCAAGAACTACAGAGAGAGCTACGGTCTCTATGCGTGCTCCGGTATTCTCTTCAACCACGAGAGTGAAAGAAGAGGCAAGGAGTTTGTTACAAGAAAGATCACAGATGCTGTAGCAAGAATAAAAAGCGGTGTTCTTGACTGCATGGAGCTTGGAAACCTTGATTCAAAGAGAGACTGGGGTCACTCAAAGGATTATGTAAGAGCTATGTGGCTCATGCTTCAGCAGGATAAGCCTGATGACTATGTTATAGCAACAAACGAAACAAGAACTGTAAGAGAGTTTGTTGATACAGCCTTCAGATGTGCAGGTACAGAGATAGAGTGGAAGGGTACAGGCGTTGATGAAGTGGGTATAAACAAGGCAGACGGAAAAACTGTAGTCAGAGTTTCACCTAAGTTTTTCAGACCTGCAGAGGTAGATATACTTCTCGGAAATCCTGAAAAAGCTGAAAAGGAGCTTGGCTGGAAGAGAGAGATATCATTTGCAGAGCTCGTTGAGAGAATGGTAAAGAACGATATAGCACTCGTTGAAAAAGAAATAAAAGTAAGTAAGATAGGTTGATATGAAGATTTCATTTGATGCACTGCCGCTTATCAGCGAAAACATGTCCGGAATAGGATACTGTCAGGCAGGACTTGTGTCTGAGATGATAAGCTCTCATCCCGAAGACAGCTATACCTTCGAATATTTTTCAAGGAAGGATCATGAGATAAAAAGAAACAGGCTTTCTTCATATATGAAGAAGAACTGTTCTGTAAACGAATCTCATTTTTCAGGGTTTCTGTACAGAACCATAATGAACATCATTCCTGTGCCGTATAGTCTGTTTTTCGGGAAAAAATCAGAGCTTACCCATTTTTTTAACTATATAATCCCGCCTTTTGTTAATGGAAAAAAAGTAGTGACTGTTCATGATATGGTTATAAGGGCGTATCCCGAAACAGTAAGATTCCGTACCAAACAGCTTCTTCTGACAGGTATGAAAAAATCAATGAAGCGTGCAGACGTTATCATAACTGATTCTGAGTTCAGCAAAAAAGAGATAGAGAAGTATTATCCTCAGTTTGCAGATAAGATAGAGGTGGTGTACTGCGGCGTTAACAAGGAAAAGTTCTATCATATAGAGGATAAGGAGCGTATCACCCGTACAAAAGCCTCTCTTGGCATAGACGGAGAATATTTTCTGTATCTCGGAACCATTGAGCCACGCAAAAACCTTGAACGTCTTATCGACGCCTACAAGCTTCTCTGCGAAAGGGATGTAAACGTTCCGAAGCTTGTTATGGCAGGCGGCAAGGGCTGGTTAAACAGCGGCATATACGGAAAGGTCAGCGAATACGGACTGGAAGAAAAGGTGCTGTTTACCAGATATGTACCTGATGAGGATCTGTGTCCTCTTATGAACGGTGCGTGTGCTTTTGTATTCCCGTCTATATACGAGGGCTTCGGAATGCCGCCTCTTGAGGCTATGTCATGCGGTGTTCCGGTCGTTTCAAGCGGTGAAGCCTCACTTCCTGAGGTAGTCGGTGACTGTGCAGTCATAGTTGACGCATATTCGCCTGATTCCATAGCTGATGGTATGTATCGCATATACATGGACAGGCCCCTGCGTGAAGAACTGAGTAAAAAAGGCATGCAGAGAGCAGCCGGTTTTTCATGGGAGAGATCGGCTGAAAAGCTTCATGAAATTTATAAGGCGGTTCTCAGATGAAGATTTTACAGGTAAATAAATTATACAGCCCTCATATCGGAGGAATAGAGCGTGTTATACAGGATATCTCCGAGGGTCTTGATGACAGATATGATATAAGCGTTCTGGTTTGTCAGCCGAAGGGCAAAACGGCAGATGACGTGGTAAACGGTGTAAGAGTAAAGCGTGCCGGCAGTATCGGAACGTACTTTTCTATGCCGGTATCATTTCCGTTTCTCTATCATTTTAAAAAAATGTCAGAGACGGCAGATATAGTTCACGTTCATCTGCCGTTTCCTCTTGCTGATCTGGCGTGTATTATTTCAGGCTTCAAGGGAAAGATAGCGGTAAGCTGGCACAGTGATATAGTAAAGCAGAAGAAGCTAATGCTCCTCTACAAGCCTTTTATGAAGGCTCTCCTCAGAAGAGCAGACTGTATACTGGTTGCAACCAGGGGGCATATAGAAGGCTCTGCATATCTCAAACCATATGAAGAAAAATGCAGGATAGTGCCCTACGGGATAGACATACCTTCGTATGAAAGTGCAGAGAAGCAGCCCGTACTTACCACACGTCTTAACGCTCCTGAAAACAAAAAGCTCCTGTTTACAGGCAGGCTTGTCTACTATAAGGGTATAGATGTCCTTATAAGAGCGTTAAGTCTGACATCAGACTGTGAGCTTTTTATTGTCGGAGATGGAGTGCTGCGCAGTACGCTTGAGCAGGAAGTCATAAGCCTCGGTATAGAGGACAGGGTGCATTTTATGGGCGTGCTGTCTGACGCTGAGTTAAAGGCTGCTTTTAGCGACAGTGATATATTTATTCTGCCGTCGGTTGAGAACAGCGAGGCCTTCGGTATAGTTCAGATGGAAGCAATGGTATACGGGAAACCGGTCATAAACACCTCGCTTCCTACCGGTGTCCCGTATGTAAGTATCGACGGAATAAGCGGAATAACAGTTCCTCCGAGAGATGAAAAAGCGCTTGCGGCTGCTGTTGAAAAGCTTGTGCATGACGGCAGTCTGCGTGAAAAATACGGCAGACAGGCATATGAAATCGTCAGAGAAAAATACGATATGAACAAGGTAAATGAAAAAATAAGCAGAATATACGAAGAACTTACAGGAAAGGCGGAAAAGTAAATGAAGTCACTTATCATAGGAGCATCGGGATTTGTCGGCGGTCATCTTATAAGACAGCTCGCAGATCATTCCGGAGCTGAGATACATGCAACGTGTATGGCGCATGAGGAGCTTTGTACTGAAGATGCACAGGTGCATGCGCTTGATATACTTGATAAGAACGCGATTTCCGTTCTTCTTGAAAAAACAAGACCTCAGCATATCTATCACCTTGCTGCCCAGAGCTCGGTAAAGCTTTCGTGGGAAAAGCCCCAGCTTACAGCCGACATAAACATAAAAGGAACTATAAACCTTCTCGAAGCAGTAAGGGAGCTTGATTATACACCGAGAATACTTCTTGTCGGTTCCGGTGAGGAATACGGTTATCTTCGTCCTGAGGAAATACCTGTAAAGGAAGAAACTGTTTTAAGAGCCGGAAATATATATGCGGCAACAAAGGCGTGTCAGGGAATGCTCGGAGAGGTGTATTCAAGGGCATATAAGATGGACATTATCATGGTACGTGCTTTTAACCATATAGGTCCGGGACAGTCGGATATCTTTGTTGTATCTGATTTTTGCAGACAGGTTGTCAGAGCGGAGCTCGGGAAGGCGGAGCCTGTTATCAGTGTAGGAAATCTTGCAGCACAGCGTGACTTTACCGATGTGCGTGATATAGTGAGAGCCTATGATATGCTCATGAACAGCGGAAGACCGGGTGAAACCTATAACGTCGGAAGCTCATGTGCGTACAGTATAGAGAGCATACTCGGCATTATTCTTGAAAACACAGAGACCGGCATAGAGGTGGTGACCGACAGTTCAAGAATGCGGCCGAGTGATGTTCCTGTTATCGCGGCTGATACAACAAAGCTTAGGGAGCACACCGGCTGGAGCCCGGCAATCAGTCTTGACCGGACTATAAATGATATACTCGATTATTGGAGGGATATTGAAAAAAAATGAAAAGGACTATAGCGTTTATATCGGCTTTTCTGCTTGCAGCGTCATCTATGGATTTTCCGGGTGCATATGCCGAAAAAACAGATACAAAAAACGAACCTGTATATTCAGCAACAGATACGGAGTCTTCCGGTATACCGGAGGAAAGTCCGCAGCTGCCTGAAACAGACTCTGAAACTACTCCTTCTGTTACAGAAGAGGCTATACCGGAAGAGCCCGGTAATGTTTTGCCGGAGGTTTCTGCGGAGACTGAGCCGTTACCTGAGACAGCCCCGGAAGCTACTCCTTCTGTTACAGAAGAAGCTATACCGGAAGCCCCGGATGATACTTTGCCGGAGACTCCCGAAGATGAAAAGCCTGATGACAAGGACGGAATATCCGACTGTACAGGCTTTGTAAAGCATGTGTATATGACTCTGCTCGGAAGAGAGGCAGATGAAAACGAGCTTTCTGTATGGACGGACAAGCTTTTACAGCAGAAGACAACAGGAGCGGAGCTTATAAGCGCTATGGTATCCGGAGATGAATACGCCGGAAGCGGTAAAACAGACGGCGAGTTTGCTTCTGCGGTATTTTTCCTGACAAAGCTCAGAGCTGCAGGCGACGAGGAGCTTTGCATGATAACGGACAGGCTCTCTGCGGGATTTTCAAAGGATGATATAATAAAGCTTCTTGCTTATTCCGACGAGTTCGGAAAGCTGTGTGAAGAGTGCGGAATAAAACGCGGAGCAAAGGATATTTGTCCGGAGCTTTCGGGATTTTGCGTAAGGCTTACCGCTGACAGTATCACGGCTGATCGTCTTGTTCTGGAGCTTTTGTACGGAGAGCTTACTGCGGCAGATGCTGTAAGAGGATTTTTCAGCGGCAGAGAGTATCCGTCAGGCGAAGACAGACACAGGGAGTATATAAAAGAGCTTTATTATTATGTTTTTGACCGTGAAGCTGAGGACAGCGAGAAAAAACATATGTTTGAGTGTCTGGACTCCGGAATGAGCCGTGAGTATGCTCAGAAGCTGATTGTCACCTCGGATGAGTTTGCCGGTATGTGTGACATGTATCAGATAAAAAAAGGCGATATCGTTCTTACAGAAAACAGGGATATGAACGAAAAGGTAACTTTTTTTGTTCAGCACGTATACAGGAGCCTTCTCAGGAGAGATGCAGACACAGGCGGACTTAACGCCTGGACAGGAGCTCTCAACAGCAAGGCGCAGACAGCAGCAGATACGATATCAGGTTTTTTTGAAAGTAATGAGTTTAAGGAAGCGGAGCTTTCAGATGATGAGTTTGCCCGTATCATGTACAGGCTTTTCATGCGTCGTGAGGGAAGCAGCGAGGAGATAGACAGGATAGTATACGACAGACTCCGTAAAGGACACGCCAGAAAGGCTGTTCTCAGATGGTTTGCCCTGTCTGATGAGTTTACAGCGTTCTGCAGTGAAAGCGGTATAACAAGAGGCGAGATAGCCATAGGCGGATGGACAAGAAACGAGGACAACTTCAAGCAGTATATAAGTCCTGAAACAGGGCTTGTGCTGACAGGCTATCAGAAAGTAAACAACATACCCTGTTACTTTGATGATACAGGAATACTGCGTACAGACTGGAGTGATCTCAGAACTTTTGTTGACTGTCAGAACGGACTTTATTCATACAGCAGTATGATAAACGATATAGTAAATCTTCAGTGCCAGTACCCTTCTCTTGTCAGAGTGCAGAGCATCGGTGCAACGGCGGACAGACGTCAGATATATGATGTTATGATAGGCTCGCCTGACGCTTCAAAGCATATAGTTATTCAGGCAGGCTGTCATGCGCGGGAGTATATGGGCTGTCTTCTTGTGATGGATCAGGCGGAATATTTTTTACAGAACTACTGGAGCGGAACTTATGGAGGACGTACATATGAAGAGCTTCTTTCAGAGTACTGCATCCACATTATCCCTATGCTGAACCCTGACGGTATTTCACTGAGCCAGTACGGACTTGATGGAATAAAAAATCCTTCCATAAGGACGAGAATAAAAAGTATGTATATACGTGACAAAAGACAGGGAGTTACAGGCGCAGGGCTTGAAGAGTATCTCAGGACATGGAAATCAAATGCTCTTGGAGTAGATATAAACAGAAACTTCAACTGCAATCTGAATATACCGGGAAAAAATGAATCAGACAGACCGGGAGCGTTCGGATATCAGGGTGCGTCTGCAGAGTCAGAAAATGAAACAAAGGCGATAGCGCGTCTTGTTGAGTCACTTCCCGGAGTAAGAGCAGTGATAAGCTATCATTCGTCAGGCTCATACATTTACTGGGCATATGGTCAGCAGGGTGAGTTTAAGGAGCAGTGCAGAAAAATGGCGCAGGGACTCGGCAACGAAACAGGGTATTATCTTCTGAATGGAGATGACTTCGGTTCAGGCTGCAGTAACTGGGTGGCAGCACGCGGAATAAGAGCCGCCACAATAGAAATAGGAACAGGTAACTCTCCGCTGCCGGCAGGCCAGTACAGAGGTATATGGAACGCAAACAGGAACGTTATTCCTTATCTGTTGTCATCGCTCTGAGCCTCCAATACTGAAAGAAGGTGGGAAAAAATTTTATGAAAGAGCTTTATAATTACAGACAGATGATATTCAGTCTGGTAAAAAAAGATCTCAGGGGGAGATATAAGGGTTCAGTGCTTGGTTTTTTATGGACCTTTATAAATCCTTTGCTTCAGCTTGTGGTTTATACTATTGTTTTTTCTGTTATTCTTCCGACTAACATAGAAAAATATTATCTTCACCTGTTTGTTGCACTGATACCCTGGATATTTTTTTCAAGTTCAATAACAGTGGGTTCAAGCTCTATAATAGCACAGAAGGATCTTGTAAAAAAGATATACTTTCCGAGAGAGGTCATACCCATATCATATGTTACAAGCTGTTTTGTAAATATGCTTCTGTGTTTTATAGTTATTTTTGCTGTTGTTGCATTTTCCGGAATTGGCTTCAATCCGGCAGCGCTGCTTTGTCTGCCGCTGATAATGATAGTAGAATATATGCTGGCTCTCGGAGTGACGCTTCTTACGTCAGCGATAACGGTATATTTCAGAGATCTGGAGCATATTCTCGGTATAGTAACTATGGCGTGGATGTATATGACTCCTGTTATGTATTCGGTTGATATAGTTCCCGAGAAGTACAGGGGGCTTTTCAGTCTTAACCCGATGATGCCTGTGATACAGGCATACAGGGATATTCTCTACTATGCGAGAGTTCCGAAGCTTTTTACGCTTACAGAAGCGTTTGTGCTGGGGATATTCTTTCTTGTTCTGGGATGGATAGTATTTTCAAAGCTTAAGAAGCGTTTTGCGGAGGAATTGTAATGCCACAGGAAGATGCCATAATAATAAAAAACGTAGAAAAAAAATTCAGGGTTTTCTATGATAAGGGACAGAGCTTCAAGGAAAAGCTTATTTTTACAAGCAGAAACCGGTATGAAGAGCGTTCAGTCCTGAACGGTGTATCGCTGAACATAAAACGCGGCGAGGCAATAGGTCTTATCGGTCACAACGGCTGCGGCAAGAGCACGCTTCTGAAGCTTATGACAAGGATACTCTATCCGGACAGAGGTACTATCAGTATAGCAGGACGTGTGTCAAGTCTTCTGGAGCTTGGTGCAGGCTTTCATCCGGATATGAGCGGAAGAGAAAACATATATACAAACGCCTCCATATTCGGCCTTACGAAAAAGGAGATAGACAGAAGGCTTGATGATATCATACGTTTTTCAGAGCTTGCGGAGTTTATTGATAACCCTGTAAGAACTTATTCGTCAGGTATGTATATGAGGCTTGCGTTTTCCGTTGCGATAAACGTAGATGCAGATGTTCTGCTCATAGATGAGATACTTGCAGTAGGTGACGCAAACTTTCAGGCAAAGTGCTTCAACAGACTCAAGGAAATCAAGGCTTCCGGCACTACTATCGTTATAGTGTCGCATTCGCTTTCTCAGATAGAGCAGATGTGTGACCGCACCATATGGTTAAACGACGGAAAAATATGCGCCGAGGGTTCTCCGCGTGATATACATCCGCTGTATATGGAGTTTATGGGAAGGAACATGAAAAATCCCGATGTAGCAGGTACTGCTGCTGGCAGCATGACAAGGTGGGGGAATCAGGACATAAAGATCTCCTCAGTAAAGCTTACAGATGATAACGGCAGTGAGGGCGAGCCTGTCAGAACAGGCAGCAGTGTTACTTTTTCCATAGATTACGAGGTCATAAATCCTGTAGCTGATGTTGTTTTCGGAATAGCGATATATCGTGCGGACGGTGTGCACTGTTACGGAACAAACACAAAAATAGACAGATTAAGTGCGTTCGATATAAAGGAAAACGGAAGCTTCAGTATAACAATAGAAAAAATGAATCTGCTTCCGGCTGAATATATTCTTGATGTATCTATAGAAAACTCAGAAAGCATACCCATAGATTATTATAAGGATGTACTCAGGTTTGTGACTTATTCAAGCTATGAAGAGCAGGGCTGCTGCAGACTTGATCACAGATGGATAACTGAATAAAAAAGGAAGGATAGCTGTATGAACGGAACAGAAGGAAAAAAAATCTGTATAGAAGATATAATGAAGGAGATAAGAAAAGAAATATCCGAAAAAGGACTTGACTCTTCCATGCTGAGCTTTGAGGATATAAAATGTGATCCGTCACTTAACGACAGGGCAGTCATCAGCGAGGATGAATATCAGAGAAGTCTTTCCTATATAAACCTTAACTACAGTGTCGAGCCGTATAAACCTCTGGAAGGAAACAGGCTGATAGTGTTTATAAGAAAGGTGATGCGCAAGCTGATAAAGTTCTATATAGAGCCTGCTGTACATGACCAGAACAACATAAACATGAACATAGTAAAGCTTCTTAACTTCTTTGCTGATGATATCAGACGCAGGAAGATACAGCCGGGGCTTTCAGAGCTTGAAAAGCGGCTTGATGAGTATGAGCTTGATATGAAAAAAAACAGAATATATACAGAATCTCTTGAGAAGCGTATTGCACTTCTTGAAAAAGAAAACGAAACGCTCAGAAAAAAACAGGACTGAAACGGAGGACTTCCCTGTATATGAGGATATTTCAGATTCTTCCGACTGTATCGTTCGGAGATGCTGTCGGAAACGATACGATAGCATTAAAAAAGGTTATTTCACAGATGGGGTACCAGACAGAGATATATGCTGAAAACATCGATGTCAGACTTCCTAAGAAAACAGCTCTTCCCATATCGAAGCTTACGAGGGTAAACAAGGATGATATAATAATCTATCACAAGTCAACCGGGACCCGGATGAGCTTCACGCTTGACAAGTGGGATTGTCACAGGATGATGATATACCACAACATAACACCTCCCTCGTTTTTCAGGGAGTACAGTATGAAAAGCACGGAGCTTTCTGAACTGGGAATAAAGGGAATGAAGTATCTTTCCGATAAGATAGAATACTGTATGGCTGATTCGGATTTTAATAAAAACGATCTTTCAGAGGCCGGCTACAGCTGTCCTGTTGACGTGCGGCCTATACTTATACCGTTTGATGATTATAAAAAAGCACCCGATGAGGCTATAATAAAAAAATACTGCGACGGATATGTAAACATAATATTTGTCGGCCGTATAGCTCCTAACAAAAAGCAGGAGGACGTTATACGCGCGTTTAATTATTATAAGAAGCATATAAACAGCAGATCAAGACTTGTTTTTGTAGGCTCGTATTCAGGAATGGAGAGCTACTACGACAGGCTTTGCAGGTATGTTGATGCGCTCGGACTTGAGGATGTTGTTTTTACAGGGCATATTTCGTTTTCAGGGATACTTGCATGGTATAAGGCGGCAGATATTTTTCTGTGCATGAGCGAGCATGAGGGCTTCTGTGTTCCGCTTGTAGAGGCTATGTTTTTTGATGTTCCCGTCATAGCATATGACTGCTGTGCAATACCGTATACGATGAACGGAAGCGGAGCGGTCATCGATACAAAAGAACCGGCAGCAGTGGCAATGCTTATGGACAGAATAATAAACGACAGCAGTCTCAGAGAGAGTATTATCGCTTCTCAGAGAAAAAGACTTGAGGATTTTTCCTATGAAAAAGTAAGGTCGGTTTTTGAGGGACAGTTAAGCGCATATATAGAAAAAATAAGGAGCTAGGATGAAAAAGATAGGTTTTGTTATTCCGTGGTACGGAGAAAACATACCCGGAGGAGCAGAGATGGAGCTGAGGGAAACAGCCGGACATCTCCATGCCGCAGGAGTCAGCGTTGAGATACTTGCGACCACTGCAAAGGAGTTCTCAAGTGACTGGAACGTTGATTATTACAAGCCCGGTATGGATACGGTAAACGGCATACCTGTCAGAAGATTCAGAGTAAAAAAACGTGACGCCGGTGCCTTTGACGCTGTCAACGCAAAGCTCATGAAGGGCATGGATGTATCCGTTGCCGAAGAGGAAGCGTTTGTCTCCAACATGATAAACAGTACGGAGCTTTATGAATATATAGCGAAAAACAGCAGTGAGTATTCGTTTTTCGTATATATTCCGTATATGTTCGGAACGACCTACTACGGCATCAGCGCATGTCCTGAAAAATCAGTCATGATACCATGCTTTCATGATGAGGCATACGCCCGCATGTCGCTGTTTAAGGAGCTTTTTAAAAACGTCAGGGGTATGATATTCAACGCAAGGCCTGAGATGCAGCTTGCAGAGCGGCTTTATGATACGTCGGATGTTGAGAAAATACTCATGGGTATCGGCATGGATACGGGAATAACATCCGATCCTCAGCGATTCCGTAAAAAATTCGGTATAGACGCTCCGTTTATTCTGTATGCAGGAAGAAAGGACAAGGGAAAGAACGTTGATACTCTTCTTAAATATTTTTCCGAATACAGAAAAAGAAACGGCGGTTCGTTAAGGCTTGTGCTTATAGGCGGCGGAAACATGGATATTCCGGAGGATATAGCCGCATACACTGATGATCTTGGCTTTGTGGATATACAGGATAAGTACGACGCTCAGGCGGCGGCAGCTTTTCTGTGTCAGCCTTCAAAAAACGAGAGCTTTTCTCTTGTTATAATGGAAAGCTGGCTCTGCGGCAGACCGGTTCTCGTACATGGCGGCTGTGAGGTTACAAGAAACTTTGTAAGCGAATCAGACGGCGGTCTTTATTTCTGCGATTATTTTGAGTTTGAGGCTTGTGTGGAATATTTTCTGAAGCACAGAGATACGTCAGATATAATGGCGGAAAACGGAAAAAAATACGTTGAGAAAAATTTTTCATGGGATGTCATAGTGAAAAAATACATTGACTTTTTTGAAAAGCTTGAGGAGAAGCCATAAAAAAATGAAAAGAATTGCTTTTGTAAATCAGCGTTACGGCACAGAGGTGAACGGCGGCTCGGAGTACTATACACGTCTTATGGCGGAGCGGCTTGCAGACAGATACGAGGTCGAGGTTCTGACTACGCGTGCGCTTGACTATGTTACCTGGGAAAACTACTATGAAAACGATACAGAGATAATAAACGGGGTACTTGTAAGGCGTTTTAAAACAGATAAAAAACGTGCGGCTGACTTTAACGCCTATAACGAAAAGTATCTTAGCTGTCTTGCAAAAACAGGAGGCGATACCGCAAAGGAAAAGATCTGGTTTGAAAAGCAGGGTCCGGTGTCGTCTGAGTTTATGGAATATATCCGCAGTAACAGCGATAAGTATGATGTTTTTATTTTTGTAACATATCTTTACTATCTGACGGTAATGGGGCTTCCCGAGGTGAGCGGAAAAGCAATACTAATTCCTACAGCCCATGAAGAACCGTACATTCACTTCAGGTGTTACAGGGATTTTTTCAGGCTCCCGTCAGGGTTTATTTTTCTTACTGATGAAGAAAAGGAGCTTGTTCACGGTCTTTTTGATAACGCTGATATAAGCTGGGATGTTATGGGTACGGGAGTTGATGTTCCGGCAAAAATTGACCCGGAGAGCTTTAAGAAGCGCCATGGTCTTGACAGATATATCATATACGTCGGACGTATAGATGAGGGTAAGAACTGCCCTTTGCTCTTCAGGTACTTTTCTGAGTACAAAAAAAGAACCGGTGATGATCTGAAGCTTGTTCTTATGGGAAAGCCTGTTTGTGATATACCTGAAAGCGAAGATATCATAAGCCTTGGTTTTGTAAGCGAGCAGGAGAAGTTTGACGGTATAGCCGGCGCTCAGATGCTTGTGCTTCCGTCAAGGTTTGAAAGCCTCTCGATATCTGTTCTCGAGGCAATGTCGCTTGGTGTTCCTGTGCTTGTCAACGGCATGTGCGATGTTCTGAAGGGACACTGCATAAAAAGCAACGGCGGACTTTACTACATGAATTATTTTGAGTTTGAGGGCTGTCTCGGATATATCCGCAAAAACCCCCGTGACCTTCTTGCCATGGGGGATAACGCAGAAGAGTATATTGAAAAAAACTACAGATGGGATGTAATAACCGACAGGTTTTCAGCGTTTATAGAAAAAACATCCAGTAAAAGTACCGAAAGGAATGTTCTTTAAAAATGATATATACAGTAACGTTTAATCCTGCCATAGATTATGTTGTAAGAACGGGAGATATGAAAACAGGCGAAGTGAACAGGGCGCTCTCGGAGGAGATTTTTTTCGGTGGAAAGGGAATAAACGTTTCAGTAGTTCTCGGAGAGCTCGGAGTAAAATCAAAGGCGCTCGGCTTTGTTGCCGGATTTACTGGTGCGGCTATTGAAGAGGGGATCACGAGGGCAGGTGTGGAGGCTGATTTTGTACATCTGAAAAAAGGCTTTTCAAGAATAAACGTCAAGATAAAGTCATCAGCCGAAACCGAGCTTAACGGAAAAGGACCTGATATTTCGCAGGAGGAGCTTGATATGCTGTTCTGCAAGCTTGAAGAACTTAAAGACGGTGATACGCTTGTGCTTGCAGGAAGTATCCCGTCCTCGCTTCCGGAGGATATTTATGAAAAAATAATGGCGCGGCTGTCAGACCGCAGGATTCGCACGGCTGTTGATGCATCCGGAGAGCTTCTGCTCAACGTTCTTAAGTACAGGCCTTTTGTAGTTAAGCCGAACAAATCAGAGCTTTCGGCTACGCTCGGAAGAGAGATAACTACTGTGGAGCAGGTAGCAGAGGGAGCAGAAGAGCTAAGAAAAAGGGGGGCAGTAAACGTTCTTGTATCTATGGCAGGCGACGGAGCAGTTCTTGTTGACGAACACGGCAGGGTGCATGTGTGCGGTGTATGCAGGGGGTGTGTAAGAAACTCCGTAGGAGCAGGGGATTCTATGCTTGCAGGATTTCTTGCGGGCTGTGATGAGGGCTACGACCATGCACTCAGGCTCGGAACAGCAGCAGGCGGAGCTACGGCATTTTCCGACGGACTTGCGTGCAGAGAGGATATAATGAAGCTTTACAGCACTTTTGAGTAATAAAATTCTGTTACAAACATAATTATTTTGATATAATTTTTTCGAATGATAATCTATAATAAAACTTAAAGGCTTAAGACTCCGGTCGTACAAGGCAACAGGAATATAATTTATAGTGAAAGTCAGGTTTGTTCTGACACTGACTATAACAGGAGGACGTGTTATATATGAAAAAAAATTTCAGAAAAATTATAGCGCTTGGCTGCTGCGGCGTGCTTGCTGCGGGTGTTTTATCCGGATGCAGTGAAAAGGGCACAGGCAGCTCCGCTGTGGATTCACAGAAAACAGAGCCTGCAGAAACACAGGCAAAGGTTGAAGAAAACGTAGAGGTTCCTGAGCTTGAAGGTTATAATCTTCTCTGGCATGATGAGTTCAGCGGAGACAAGATGGATACCTCCATCTGGAAGTATGATCCGCATGAGCCGGGCTGGACAAACTCCGAGCTTCAGGAGTATACCACTTCAGAAGAAAACGTGTTTACAAGGGACGGAAAGCTTGTACTCAAGGCGATAAAGACCAAGGATGAAAACGGAAACGATTATTATACATCCGGTAAGGTAAAGGGACAGAACCTTAAGGACTTTATGTACGGAAAGGTAGTCGCAAGAGCTAAGGTGCCTGAGGGACAGGGCCTGTGGCCGGCTATCTGGATGATGCCGACTGATGAACAGTTCTACGGTCAGTGGCCTAAGTGCGGTGAGATAGACATAATGGAGGTTCTCGGAAACCAGACAGATACAGCCTACGGAACTATTCACTATGGTGAGCCGCACGGCGAACAGCAGGGCACATATGTTCTTGAAGGCGGAGATACGTTTGCAAACGACTTCCACGAGTTCTCTGTAGAGTGGGAGCCGGGAGAGATGCGTTTCTACATAGACGGAAACCACTATCATACAGTAAACGACTGGTTTTCTGCTGTTGACGGTGAGGATGACAAGCCATATCCTGCACCTTTTAACCAGACATTCTTTGTACAGCTCAACCTTGCTGTCGGCGGAACATGGCCGGGAAATCCTGATGAAACCACTGACTTTGAAAAGGCTGAGTTTGAGATCGATTATGTAAGAGTATATCAGAAGCCTGAGTATGATACAAACGTTAAAAAGCCGGAGCCGAACTTCAGAGAGCCTCTCGAAGACGGTAACTATATCTACAACGGTGACTTTGCAGATGCAGAGGCTCTTGATGATGAAGAAAACTGGAGATTCCTTCTTTTCAACGACGGAAAGGGTTCAGCTGAGATAAAGGACGGCGTTCTCACTATAAAGTCAGAGGCTCAGGGTACAGAGGAGTATTCGGTTCAGATAGTTCAGGCAGAGCTTCCTATGTATAAGGGAAGCAAGTACAGACTTACCTTTGATGCATGCTCATCAGAGGACAGAAAAATGAAAGTCTGTGTTTCTGCACCGACAGCAGGCTGGGTACGTTATCTGAACGACACACTTGTACGTATGACACCGGAGTGGCAGACATTTACTTACGAATTCGAAATGGACAGAAAGACAGATCCTAACGGACGTCTTGAGTTCAACATGGGAAAAAGAGGCTCTATAGCAGATGTAAACATCAGAAACGTTCGTATCGAGATGATAAGCGGACCTGAGGATGAAGCCGGATCTGACGGAGCTGACGAGGCTGAAGAAGCAGCAGAATAATAAGCATAAAAAAATAAGCGTCACGCATATAAAAAAATGCGTGACGCTGTTTTTTTACTGTGTAAAAAATATCTTTGGATATTCATCCCTCTGAGTCTTCAACAGCAAAAAAAGTATTGCTTTATAAAGATAGCCTCGCCTTAAAAGGAAAGGCTATACTGCGCCGAAATACATCCACAAGTGAAATTCAGCAGAGAGCTGTCAGCAAAGCTGCATTATAAAACGCAGCAATTATTTTATGATCTCTACTCTCATGAGATTTGTTGTTCCGGATACCCCCAGAGGAACACCTGCTGTAAGTACAACAGTATCTCCTGAGTGAACAAAACCTGCTTTTTTTGCAGCTTCGGCAGCTTCCATGAAGAGCTCGTCCGAGTTTGTTTTTTCTGCTATTACGATAGGAGTAACACCCCATGACATATTCATCTGTCGGCGTATATGCTCGTCAGTTGTACAGCTGATGATAGGCATCTCCGGTCTGTACTTTGATATCAGTCTTGCTGTGGCACCGGCTTTTGTAACTGTGATGATAGCAGTTGCGTTGAGGTCGTGTGCTGTTGTAACGGTAGCATGAGCGATAGCGTTTGCAATAGCGTGTGGCATATCAGCCATATCTGCGGGCGGTCTGTTCTTGAAGCGTGAACGGTAGTTAATATTTTTTTCGGTTGTTTCTGCTATGAGAGCCATAGTCTGTACAGCTTCAACAGGGAATTTTCCTGCAGCTGTTTCTCCGGAAAGCATTATTGCGCTTGTTCCGTCGTATATGGCGTTTGCTACGTCGGTTATTTCTGCTCTTGTCGGACGTGGGCTTGATATCATGGATTCGAGCATCTGTGTGGCTGTTATTACCTGCTTGCCTGCGTTGTAGCCCTTGTGGATAAGGGATTTTTGTATAGCCGGTATCTGTTCAAAAGGGATCTCGACGCCCATGTCACCTCTTGCGATCATTATGCCGTCAGCTGTTTCGAGGATCTCGTCTATATTTTCAACACCTTCAAGATTTTCTATTTTTGCGATGATGCGAACGTCAAACCAGCCGAGGCTGTGTGTGTATTTTCTCAGATAGTTTATATCTGCGGAGGAACGAACAAAGCTTGCAGCTATAAAGTCATATTTCATCTTTGCTCCGAACTCCAGGTCGTTCATATCAGCTTCGCTTATGAACGGCATGGAGAGCTTTGCTCCAGGTACGTTAATGCCCTTGTTGTTTGAGAGAATACCACCGTGGATTATGCGGCACTCTATGTCTGTTGAAGTAATCTTTTCAGCAACGAGTTCAATCACGCCGTCGTTGATAAGTATCTTGCTTCCTACCGAAACATCCTGAGGAAGCTTTTTGAAGGTTATGCTTCCTATTTTGTCGGTACATGGTACATCACATGTTGTAAGGGTATATGTGTCACCGTCTTTTATTTCGACAGGCTTGTCATCTACAAATCTTCTCAGGCGTATCTCCGGTCCCTTTGTGTCAAGCATAGTTGCAACAGGAAGTCCGAGCTCATCCCTGAGGCGGCACACCTGTTCAAATCTTCTTTTATGGATGTCGTAGTCACCGTGTGAAAAGTTGAAGCGGGCAACGTTCATGCCTGCGTTCATAAGCTTTTTCATTACTGAATCATCATCGGTAGCAGGCCCCACAGTGCAAACGATCTTTGTTTTACGCATTTTTATTATTCCTCCGTTTATGGCTTTTGCAAAGTTATAAAAGTTATATACATATATTATTATATTATATTATTGACTGAAGGTCAATATAAAAATCATCTGATGATGCATAAAAAAATGCTGTTTAGATAAGTGAAATAAGAAGGATGTATTGCGATTGGTGAAGCTGCACAAAACAACGCTCTGTTAGAGTGTTGTTTGTATGCAATTACAATATATTTCTGAGAAATGTATTGACAAAATCAAATTAAAATGATATTATTTTGATATCACAAAGAGTTCAGACTCATAGAGAAAGGAAGATTATTATGAAAGAAAATAACAATGCAAAATTAACTTCAACAAAGGAAAAAATTCTCCGCACAAAGCAGAATGGTATGGCTGCACTTTTACTTATAACGTTTCTCTATATTGCTGCGATCTTACTTGTTATCATCTGTGGTGCTACAGGGAGTGTTTTCGGGCTCATAGCCGGTGTGTTATGGTGCCTTATCGGCTGGATACCTTACCTCGGCCTCAAGATAATCAAGCCTCAGGAGGCTCTCGTACTTACACTTTTCGGAAGATATGTCGGAACACTCAAGGGTGACGGATTCTACTGGGTAAATCCGTTCTGTACAGCTGTAAATCCGGCTGCACAGACAAAGCTTCGTCAGAGCGGTGATGTCGGCGGTGCATCTGCTCTTTCTATCAAGACAACTGAAGCTGGCTCCTCAACAGATCTCAATGTTGCTATTTCTGATAAGAGAATCTCCCTCAAGATCATGACCCTCAACAACAATCGTCAGAAGATCAACGATTGTCTGGGCAATCCTATTGAGATAGGTATTGCAGTTATGTGGAGAGTTGTTGATACAGCCAAGGCTGTTTTTGATGTTGACAACTATAAGGAATATCTCTCACTTCAGTGCGACAGTGCGCTTCGCGATATCGTAAAGATATATCCTTATGACATTGCTCCGAATGTTGACACAACAGGCGACGGCATTGCCGATGAAGGAAGTCTCAGAGGTTCGAGCGAGGTTGTTGCAAGGAGAATCTGCGAGGAGATACAGCAGAAGGTTGAAAACGCAGGTCTTGAAATACTTGAAGCACGTATCACATACCTTGCTTACGCTCCTGAGATTGCCGCTGTAATGCTTCAGCGTCAGCAGGCTTCAGCAATTGTCGATGCAAGAAAGATGATTGTTGACGGTGCAGTAGGCATGGTTGAGATGGCACTTGAAAGACTCGGTGAAAACAATGTTGTTGATCTTGATGAGGAACGCAAGGCGGCTATGGTTTCAAACCTTCTCGTGGTACTTTGCGGCAACCACGATGCACAGCCTGTTGTTAATTCAGGAAGTCTGTACTGATGGCACAAAAAAAACAGATCCCGCTGCGTCTTTCAGAGAAGCTGTACGATGCTGTCGCCGCATGGGCAGAGGACGACTTCCGCTCGGTAAACGGACAGATAGAGTATTTGCTGACCGAGTGTGTAAAGCAAAGAAAAAAGAATGGTAAATATGTGTCGGACGAGATAGATGCTCCTCCTGACTTTGATGTAGAAAAATTTAATTAAGGAGCCCCCCCTTGGTTGCTTTCGACGTAGCAGACAGGGGGGATTTGTTTATAAAAAACAGCCGGTCACAGATAAATCCGTGACCGGCTGCAGGTTGATCATATTAACGGCAAGGTGTTGTAATCACACCTCCCGTGCAAGCTCCCCGACTTCTTCAGGAGTAAGATTGCAGATCGCAGCAATCTCGTCAAAGCTGAGTTTGCCGAGAGCGATAATCTTTTTGGCAGTTTCGATATTTGCCTTGCGTGCACCTTCGATTTCTCCTTTAATTATACCCTGACGTTCTCCTTTGATTATGCCTATACGTTCTCCTTCATTTCTTATTCCTTCAATAGCTTCACACATATTGAACGTCTCCTTTCCGTTATCGATTTCAATATTCGAATTTGTTACTGTATTTATCATGTTTGCAGTTC
>SVNR01000038.1 GCA_015066815.1 Ruminococcus sp. | reverse complement strand
AAATAAATTGCGTTTACTATTAGCCGATCTGCACGGAGATGACGCAGTCATCGGATGTGCAAGGCAATATAAATAAAATAATTATAGTGAAAGTCAAATTTATTTTGACGTTCACTATAATAACAGCATACTTTATTGTAAGTGAATAATGATAAATCTATGATATGAGACGGCTTAGAGAGCGAGAAGCAAAACCTCTAAGCCGTCTTTCTATTTCAATGGATATTTCCCCATAATTATTGCACATATAGTCTATTCGTGTTATAATTATCAAAGAAAAATTGGCTCTGATTATAATACGGATAAAAAATATGGAACCTTTTTCGCTCTCAAGACAATATAAGGCAGAGAGGAGGAACGCTTGTGACAGTCACGCAATTCGAATCTTTACTCAAAACACACGGCAGTGCGATCCCCTGCTTCTGAACGATGTTTCTGCATATCTGCGGTTGATCGCTTCAAGCTCCATGTCATTCACTCGGAATGTGATAAGGTGCTTGCGTACCTCGCTCGGCTCGGTACTGTCGGCTGTGCCGACCTCTCAGGGGTCTTAGGGGAATTTTCCCCTGACAAGCCGTATAAAGTTTACGATTTTCCATAATCGTAATACTTTATACCGTGCTTGTGTGAAAATTGATCGGGCGTTCCACGCCCTCACTTGTATTTCGCCGTTTCACGGCTATTTTTCACGCTCCTGCGTGTTTGGAGCTATGCGACTTTTCTCTGTATCGGCACGGCTCTGTAAGTTGCTTTAAAAGCGCAAAAAAAACAGGCGTATAATTCTTTACGCCTGTTTTCTTTTGCATAATCCGTTGTATTAAGTTTTATATGGTGTTTGTGAATACTTCTGTATCACTATACACCCGGAGTGTCTGGAGTGTGGTTTTTTGTTGCTGATATATTTTTATGCTTTATGGTCTCTTCATGGTTTTACTTCGTTATACGCTTTTAAATTCAAATAATCTGTACATTTTTTTCGAAAAGCTTCCTGCAAAAAGTATACTGAAAATCGATTTTTCGATACCGGATAATTCATCAATATACTTTTGCGGAGTCATATTATGTTCCTTTAAAAAAACAAGACGCTCACCTGTAAATATTTCAGGATCATCTACTCCATAAACCTTTGTTACTCCTACGTCGTTTATCGGGTTTTTATACTTTGAGATTTTTGCAGCCCTGACGGTGTAACAATCCATAAGGAGCGAGATTTGCTCAAAATGTGAAGTCAGGCTTTTTATGAGGTTTTGTATTTCACCATCTGTGAGATACATGCTTACGCCTTCCATAATCACTATGGCATTTTTGTTTTCGGGAATATTTTTTATCCACTCACTGCTTCTTGCGTCGCCGACTATCATCCTGTAACAGTTGTCTTCGGTGAAGTACTTTTTTCGTTCGTTGATAACATCCTCAAAATCAATATCGTACCATTTGCTGTTTTTGATATTGATTCGTTCCGCTCTGCTGTCCATTCCGCAGCCTATATAGATTATTACTGCATCACTTGTATCAGGCGCTTTTTCTTTTATCCATTCATCAAAAACAGCGGAACGTATTCCCAGATAGTAAGCAAGCCATTTTGATTTTGATTTGCCTTTAAGCGGAAATCCTTCCTTTTCCCAGATTTGTTCCGCTTTTGTATCCTTTATAAAAAGTCCTTTTCTGCTGACAAATGCTTTTCCGTATAGAGGGATGTAAAGTGTTTTATTTACGTTTTTCATAGTTTGCCTCAAATGTTTTTTTGTAAAAAAGTCCCCTCATCGAAATGAGGAGACTTTTTGAAGTCTGTTTTTATTTTTTCGGACCAAGCTTATCGGTTTTCTTTGAGAGATATTGTCTGAGGTATGCAAGGTCACTTAACTGGATCTCACCATTTCCGTTTACATCTCCGGTAAGCTTTTGCTCAGCTGTCGGTTCTGTTTCCTTGAGAAGAATCTGTGACAGTATTGAAAGGTCTGTTAGATCTGCAATACCGCTACCATCAAGATCTCCGTACATAATGCCGGAAGGAGAGCCCTTGGTTGTAACAGAAGCAGTTGTTGCAGGTGGTGCTGTTGTAGTTTTTGGAGTGGTAACAGGAGTTTTTTCAGTAGTAGTTGTTACAGGCTTTGTGGTTGTAACGGTTGTTACCGGTTTTGCAGTTGTTACCGGAGGAGTTATCGAAGGACCGCCATAGTATTCGGATACGGATATGCCGTTTCCTGCCTGACCGAGCTGTCTCTTGTGGTCGAGACTTATAAACTTTCCGTTATCATCCTGCCAGAGAGCAGGTTTAACAAGCTCGTACTTTTCTTCATCCCATTTTCCGAAGTTATCGTATACAAGTCCGCCTGTGTCTCCTGAGTTCTCATTGAAGCACCAGAAAGTGTGGTGGATTCGGTTTTCAATCATGAGGTCGCGAAGAAGTGTAAGCCACTTTGTGTTTTCACCTGTAGGATCATTTTCAGAATCAATAAATCCACCCCATTCGCCCATCAGAAGGGGAGCGATTTCCTGTTCGTGTATGAAGAACCAGTTGTCATGCCATACGTCAGCCATAAGAGAATCTCTGTCAAATGTTTTGGTATCATCATCCAGATAGAACCATGTCTGAGCATAAACAAGAGGGCCGTAGTCGTGAGGTGAGTATACAAGCTGAGACTGATGTTCGCCAAGATCGATAGGATGATCCTTTACGCCTCTGAAGTTTCCGCCCCACCATGTGTGATGATAATAGCTGTATGGGTATCTTGAATAGTCTATGTTCTGTGATGTCCAGTCAGCACCGTCTTCAAACTTAGGATATACTTCTGTTCCTTCAACCATGATGAGCAGGTTGGGGTTGATAGCAAGTACGGCCTTTGCTGCACGTTCTGCTGCATGCTTCCAGTTGTTTTTGTCAGTTGAGTCGTCCCACTTTGCAAAGTCAGGAGCTACATCGGCAGTGCCGTGAGGCTCGTTCTTGAGATCCATTGCGATAATAGTGTCATCGTCTTTGTAATACTCTGTAACCCATTCGAGTGCTTCTATCCAGTCAGCATCTGAAAATTTGTCAGTATACCAGAGTGCTACCTGATGACCTGCTGAGGCTGTTTCAGCACAGTGAATATCTATCATGATCTTTATGCCGTTTTCCTTGCACCATTTTACAGCAAGATTCCAGATATCAAAGCTGTACATAGGATCTCCGCCCTCGACTCCGTCTACTGAGAGCTCAGGATTTGCATATGTATTTACCTTTATCATCGTGTCAGGCTCTTTGTTTTTCCATTGAAGAAGTATTTCGGTTGACATAGGTACACGAAGAAGATTGAAGCCGTGATCAGCAATCTGATTGAGCATTTCATGCATGTTCTGAGACCATACACCGTCAAAAACCTGACTTCCAACGTTGTATCCGAACCAGTTGCACCCTGTAAGCCATACTTCGTTGCCATCCATGTCACAGATTTTGTTTCCTTCAGTATGAAGCCAGTCATCATGGCAGTCATCTGCAGCCTTTACGGAGCTTGCTGCTGGCGCTTTCTGCTGTAACACAATTCCTGAACCGATGGAAAGTGTCATAGCGATAGATGCAGCTGCTGCAACAAATCGTTTAAAAGATATCATTTTTTTCGTCCTCCTGAATTTTTATAAAAATAAAACCAAAATATTTTATTCTTATTGCCTTGCACATCCGTTCCTTGCGGTCACTCCGTGCATACACTATATTTTAATAGTAACCTATTATCGTTTAAAAGTCAAGAGATTTTGAGCGTATCAGGGATATTTTTGTCTCAGTATTATTGCCTGGCTCATCATATAAAACTGTGATTAAAGAGGATATAAGAAAGAAAACCGGACACTTCTCTTATAGAAAAAAGTCCGGTTTATTCATATTTAACATAAAAAATAATTTTTAGATTCATTGTATCAGATAATACTGTCATAATCATTAAAATACTTGTAAAGGATCTCCGTCTGTTCGTCTATATCTGACTTTTCAAAGATAACTTCGTTGCATGCGCTGAAAAACGTATCGATTATGTTTTCGTTTTCAAAGTAAGGACTGATTATTTCCAGTCTGTTTTTGTTTTCTTCAAGCTTGTTGAAGGCTTCAAACTGTATTCCTTCAAGCTGGTTTGTGTTTTCAAGGTACGTTCTTGCAGCTTTGTTAAGCGGGATTCCTTTTTCTATTTTCTGATGTTCTGCCATCTGTTCTGAGTTCACAAGATAGTTTAACAGAAGAGCAGCTTCCTTCGGGTGCTCGGTGTGCTTGCTTACAGCGTACATTGTTGCCGGTTTTGAATACCAGTTGCTGAGTTTTCCGTTTATTGTGATATAGTCTGCTACTATCATTTCGTATCCGTTTTTCTGTGCTCCGGAGCAATAGCTTTTTGCGTCTGATATCCATGCAACTGTTCCGGCATAGTTTCCGTTTGAAATATTGAGCTTGTCATAATGTTCAACCTTAGGGATAACGTTTTTGTCGATCAGTTCCTTGTAAAACTCTATCATTTGTTTTATTTCGGTTCTGGTATAGAATATTTTCCCGTTTTTGTCCATGAACTCCTTGCCGGTAAGCTCCCCGATATAGGAAACGATTAAAAAGAATGCCGGTTTTTTGGACATGGAAAGAGGATAGCACTTTCCGTTCATTTTGTTTGCAGCTTTATAAAAATCATCCCATGTTTTAGGTATGTCAAGGTTGTATTCGTCGTATATAGTTTTGTTTATATATATCGTTTCGGTGTTCAGTGCAATTGGTATTGCGTTCAGAACGCCGTTCTGGTATCCGTACAGCAGATCTTCGGATGAATAATTTGAAAACTCGATATGTTCGCCAAGCAGGTCAAGATCATAATATCCGCTGCCATCAATCGAATATTCGTTAAGCCATGCATAGTTTATCTGCATTACGTCTGCTTCTGTTTTTGATACCATCTGTGCATTGTATCGTGTCTGATATCCTGCCCATTCGGCGTAGTTGCATTTTACTCTTATATCGGGATAAAGCTCCTCAAAGTCTTTTATCGCAGCAAGGGTATAGTCATGTCTTGAATCGTTTCCCCACCAGGAAAAGGATATCTCTGTGCGTTCAGTGTGATTTGTTATGATTCTTTGCTGACCACAGCTGTTCAGTAAAACAGCTGCAGATACGGAGGAGATGAGAAGAGATAATATTTTTTTGTTTTTCATTTTGTTTCCTCCATTTCCGGTGTAAAAATAGTGTAGGTATCCTTACCGTTATGCTTTGAATTGTAAAGAGCGATGTCTGCACAGTGATAAAGCTCTTCAAAAGCTTTTCCGTTATGCGGGAAAACAGCAGCACCTATACTTGCTGATATTTTGTAGTTATTATCATCTCCGGTATAGTTTTCGTTAAAAGCCCTGCATAGCTCCTTACACTTTGATTCTACAAAAGCTCTGTAGTTTCCGTAGTTGTCCGCAGCATATTCGCTCTGGCTGAGAAGAATGCAGAATTCATCGCCTCCGACTCTTCCGAGGAGATCGTCTTTTTTGAATACCCGCTTTAATATATCGCCTACTCCTGTAAGAACTTTGTCTCCGTATGCGTGTCCAAGAGTATCGTTTACTCCTTTGAAGTTGTCGATATCAAGGACTATCAGTGCACGTTCATCTGTTTCGCTGCAGCTTTTCAGTGACTGTTTGCTGTAGTCTTCAAAAGAACGCTTGTTCAGTATACCTGTAAGAAGATCTGTATGAGCCTTATCATCAAGTGTTGTTACCATGGTGGATACCGGAGTGATTATTCTTTCAAGAAGATATATAGTGATAAGTACGGCAAAGAATATTGCAACGATCCCTATAACTATGATGTTGTTCTGTACACGGCTCTTGTCGCTGAGTATTACACTGGTAGGTACTGTCAGTATTATGCGCCAGTTGTTTTCACACTCGTTAACGGCGATAAGATACTCGTTGTCGATGTATGTACCTGATGTATAGCCTGTTATTTTTGAAGTTATAGTTTCACTCAGAGGAGTACCGAGCTCATCAAGGTTGTGTGAGTAGATAATGTTGTTATGAGCGTTTACTATATGTACTTTCATAGAATCGAGCAAAGAGGAATGTACAAAAACGTCGTCAAGCTCTGAAGTGTAGAAGGATATAGCCAGTAAAGCGTTTTCGTTAACTTTTTTTACATAGTAAAAGCGTTTATAGTTTCCGTTATATCCCGCGCGCCATCCGTCAAGTGTTGCAGGACTGGTTATCATGGATTCGAACCCATCGTAAAGCTCCTCACCGAAGTTGTTTATTGTACCGTTTGAGATTTTTCCGACAAAATGATTGTTACGGTATATGATTCCGAAGTCGGTCATGTTTTCAAGAATGCTTATATTGTAAAGGTGTTCGTTTATGCTTTCCTCTATCTTTATGGATTCGTATTCGTCGTTAGACGGAAGAGTTGCGTCATATTTGTATATGTATTCATCAGTGAAAATCAGTGTTCCTATAGTTTCGACCTTGGAAAGATGACTTTGAAAGCTTGTCTGCATCTGCTTGTTAAGTGATGATGCAATCATAGTTACCTGGGATTTGATAACCTGATCAGTCTTGTTGAATGCAAAAGCAGATGTGACGGTTATTGAAACTACAATGATCATTATATATACTATGATAAAAATATTTTTAAATCGCCTGATATTTTCAGAACTGTTATTAATATTTTTATTTTTCATCTCCGAACCCTCCCTGTACATAAAAACTATTTATAGAATAATAATAACATATCTGTGCTTAAATTTCAATATAATTTTATATAAAAAATATAAAATTATAATTTTTTCAGAACCTGAGATACAAAAAAATACAACTTATGCCAGTAAAAGGAGATATGGTGGGTTTCAGATTTATTTTGACGTTCACTATAATTATGATTTAATATTTTTTTAAGTGAATTTAAGCAGAAGACTTTATTTTTTTTATCAGATATGTTATAATCATAGTAAAAGACAGATTTATATTGTTCACATTATTATTCAGAAAGGCTATGTTTTATATGAAAAAAGAAATCAGAATGATTGATATTGCAGAGAGCCTTAACGTAAGCGTTGTAACTGTGTCAAACGCTCTTAACGACAGGGAGGGCGTAAGCCCTGAATTGCGTGCTGCAATAAAAAAGACTGCGGACGAGTTGGGTTACAAGTATACCGTAAACGAAAGGATTACAACCCGAATCGAAAACAGAAACATAGGAATTCTTATGTCTGAACGTTTTGTCGGAGAAAAAGGTACTTTTTACTGGCGTCTGTGCCAGGAAACATCAAAAGAGCTTCTGAAAAAAAATCTCTTTGCAATAAACGAGACGTTGTCAAAGGATAACGAAAAAGCCGGTGTTCTTCCTCGTATAGTATCGGAAAATAAAGTCAGCGGACTTATCGTTCTCGGACAGATAAGCCGTTCGTATATTGATGTGCTTATAAAACATGATGTTCCTATGATTTTTCTTGATTTTTATGATAAGCATTACAATATAGATTCAGTTGTTACCGATAATTTTTATGGAATGTACCTTCTGACAGATTATCTTATAGAATGCGGTCACAGATCTATAAGGTTTATAGGCAGACTTAATGCTACAAGCAGTATTCAGGACAGATACCTCGGATATGTAAAGGCTCTTATGGAAAACGAGATCTGTACACAGTACGGAGATATCCCCAAGGCTATAAACGACAGAGATGATAACGGAGTTACCCTCAAGGAGTTCGACCTGCCTGAAGAAATGCCTACAGCGTTTGTATGCAATTGTGATGAAACTGCATTCAGACTGATATCAATACTGAAGTCCCGGGGTATAAGAGTACCTGATGATGTGTCTGTTGTAGGTTTTGATAACTTTATAGTATCTGATGTATGCGATCCGCCTATAACAACTGTTGAAGTAAATCTCAGAGTTATGGCCGAGGAGGCTGTAAGTACTATGATAAAGAAACTTGAGAACAAAAAATACAAATCAGGAAGAAAAATAATACTTGGAAAGACGGTAATAAAAGAATCAGTTAAAAAAATTAATTAAGCACGGTTTTTGTGCTTTAAGATAGGGGAAAAATTTTTTGATATAGAAGGGGGAGTAAAAGAGAACAATGGAAAATGAAATATATATTTTATATACAGCTGCAGCTGTAATGCTGTCATTGTTTAATTTTATTTTTGGCGGAATTTCTTTTTTTCATAAAAAAAGGGCGAGCAGACTTCTGGGATATTCCGGGGTATTTGCCGGTTCAGGCTGCATTCTGTATTCTCTGAGCGCTTTTTTACATAACAGCTTTGTTTCGTCGATTTTTGCAAGCGTGTATTTTGCAAGTGTTGATATTGTTCTTTTGTGTATTCTCGGCTTTACATTTCTGTTGGACAATCAGTCGTTTTCTAAAACTGAAAGTATTATTTTTAAAGTGTTCAATATATATGCAGTTTTTGATATTTCGGTGTTTATGCTTAGTGCTTTTCACAGTATAGCGATTGATTACATGAGCAGCTCAAGTAAGTTTTCTGTGTTTCTGAATGAATGGCATGGATTTTTCGCAATGCATCTTATTTTTACGTACCTGAGTGTTTTTATGATACTTTTTTGTCTTGTGAAAAAAGCAATCAGAGTTCCGTACGAATACAGAAGTCCGTATATATTCAACTTCACAGGGGTACTGGCAGTTTCATGGATAAACATCCTATATCTTTTTTCAGGAAAGGGAACTCTGCTTAACAGAATTAATCTGGCACCGCTTGTTTTAAGTATAACATATCTTATATTATACTGGAGCTACTACGAGTATTCTTCTCATGGAATGCTCAACAAACTGAAAACAGCTGTTTTTGAAAATATAGACAAGGGTATAGTTCTTTTTGACTATAATAACTTTCTGATACTTCATAACAAAAAAGCAGGTCAGCTTCTTGGAAAAGAAAGCTTCAGCAGTGATATGACTCTTGAAAAATTCAACGAGTCAAACAAACTGATTCTTAAGGATACAGAAGCTTCAAACTGTTCGTTCCAGTGTTATGTAGGAGAAAAAGGATATGATATTCCGCTCAGATGTGATTATAAGGTTCTGAAAAACGATAAGGGAAGTCTGTTGGGAAGACTTATGATATTTTCGGATATAGCGCTTGAAACAGATATTCTGACAGGTTTTCATAACTGGGAAAGCTTCAAGGTGTTTGCTAAGAAGAATCCTGAACAGTTTTCAGTTCCTATTTCGGTGGCGATACTCGATATCAACGCTCTTTCGATTATCAACAGCAGCTTCGGCAGAAACGAAGGCGACAAAAAGATAAAAGAGCTCTCTGACATAATGCGTAAGCACTTTCCGGAAAACACTTATTTTGTCCGCGAACACGAGGCACACCTTGTTGCACTGTGCAGAGAATGTCTGGAAAGTGAGATACGGGTTTACGTTGAAGAAAGTGAAAAAGAGTTCAGCGGAAGGTTTCAGTTTGCACTGAATACAACGACCGTTGAAAATCCGGATATAGTTTCTTCTATACGTGAAGCTTCAAAGGCGATGAAAACCAAAAAGCTTCTTGACGACAGTTCAAGTCATTCGGAGCTTATAGCAACTCTCGTAAAAGCACTCAAGGAATGCGATAATGATACCGAACAGCATGTGCGACGCACACGTGAAATGGGAGCAAGACTCGGTAAACGAATCGGACTTTCCGATATACAGATGAGCAATCTATCGCTTCTTTGTCTGCTTCATGATATAGGAAAGATCGGTATTCCTCTTGAGATACTCAATAAGCCCGGAAGATTGAATGAAGAAGAATGGGTAGTGATGAGAAGTCACACAGAAAAAGGCTATCAGATAGCGGCAAGTGCCAAGGAGCTTGAGCTTATTGCCGAAATGGTACTGCATCACCATGAAAGATGGGATGGTATGGGTTATCCTGATGGATTGAGCAGAGAAAACATACCTATCCTCTCGAGAGTTATAGCAGTAATAGACTCATATGACGCAATGGTAAACGACAGAGTTTATCGTCCGGGAATGTCTGTTGATGATGCCCTTGCTGAGCTTCAGAAATGTGCCGGCAGTCACTTTGATCCGAACATAGTTGCCGAGTTTGTTTCAATGATAAGAGAAGAACCTGAAAAAGAACAGAAGGGACTTTCAAAAGGTGCTTCTGCAGAAGAGAGTGCAAAAGAGAGCATTTCTGATACAATTTACAAAGTTATTCATTCCAGATATATCGTAAATGAAGACTGGCGTATTATTGAGGCTGATGATATGTTCGAAAAATTTACCGGATACAGCAGGGATTATATAAAAAATAATCACCTGAGTCAGCTTGATCTTATTCCTGAAACAGACAGACTGAATTATTTTTATGCGGTAAATGAACAAATGGCAAATGCTCCTCGTGTATTTTTTGAGCATAACCTTAAAAAGAAAAACGGTGACGTAATCCTTGTATTGTGTCTCGGAGACATGACTATAAACAAAAAAACAGGGAAAAATCTTATATCCATAACGATTTCAAATATCATGCATACACAGACAGTTAAAACACTTCTGAAAACCGAACAGGAAAAGGCTCAGAAGAGGCTTGGACAATGGGAGGCGCGTTACAGAAGCGACTCGCTGACCGGTCTTATGAACCGTCTTGCTTTTGGAAGTGATGTTGAGGCGAAGCTTCTTACAGGCGCAAGTAAGGTTATGATGATAATGATTTCGTTTGATAGTTTCAGTGAACACAATGAAAACAGTGTGAAGGATGACTTTATTGTGCATGCTTCTCAGAATATTTCGTCTCTTGTAAGAGAAGGCGATCTGGCGTGTCGTATGGGAGGCGATGAATTTGCCATTGCACTGTTTTTCAAAAACGATCAGGCTTCAGATAAAATCTATTCCAGAGCAAGAGCTATGTTTGAAGAGCTTAGCGGGAAGATGAAGGGCACAGACGGCTACAAAGGAGTTTGCATGGGAGCTGCTATATCATCGGAGCAGCTGTGTACTTTCGGACTTCTTTATGATAATGCAGAAAAAATGCTGAATAAGGCAAGGGCGGAAGGCTGTAATCGCATATGCTGTGATGAATAAAAGCATTAGGTTAAAAGGAGATTTAACGGATGATATATATTACAGGAGATACACATGGAAACATGGATTTATCCAAAATATCAAACACAAACTGGAAAGAAGCAAAAAATCTCACAGAAAAAGATTATCTGATAATTTGCGGAGACTTTGGTTTTCCTTTTTTACCTACGGATTATTCGGAAGAATATCCGACCGGAGCATCTGAGCGTTCTTCCCGTGCAGCTTATGAATACTGGATGTCATGGCTTTCCGGGAGAAGGTATACTGTTTTGTGGATAGACGGAAATCATGATAATCACAAATTCTGGTATAGTCAACCGGTTTCAGAGTGGCACGGAGGACTTGTCAATTTTCATCCGGAAGCCAGGAACGTTATCCATCTTAAACGTGGAGAATACTACAATATAGACGGATATACATTCTGGACAATGGGCGGTGCAAAATCTCATGACAGACTTTCGCGGATACCTGGCATAAGCTGGTGGCAGGAAGAAATTCCGAGCCAGTTTGAGATGGAGTATGGATTACATAAGCTTGAGCAGCATAATAACAAGGTTGATTTTATAATCACTCATACGCTTCCGTCTGATCTTCAGTTTTCGATCTGCAAATGCTTCTATACATCTGAACCTACCGGAATATATCTGAACGAGGTGTACCGACGGACTGATTTTAAGTACTGGTTCTGTGGGCACTATCATGAAAATATTGATAGTAAAATGTGCAGAGTAAGAGTTCTTTATGATGATATAGTTCCGCTCAGCGAATATACTAAAAATTTGTAGCTATAATCTATAAACTGCAGGGATCATTTTCTGAAACTTGCAGTTTTTTTTGAAAAAATACAGTAAACAAAAAACTCGTTTGCTGTAATTATGGAGGTATAAAAATGAACACGGCAGATATCTGCGAAAAAATAAAAGAAAATATAACAAAAGTTATTATAGGCAAGGAAGATGTTATCGATAAGGTGCTTATATGTCTTATATGCGGTGGACATGTTCTCCTTGAAGATATGCCCGGAACCGGAAAAACCACACTTGCAAAGGCACTTGCGGCATCTGTAGGAGGGGACTTTAAAAGAATTCAGTTCACACCTGATCTTCTTCCATCAGAACTTACAGGTATGAAGTATTTTAATCAGAAGGAGGGAGAGTTCGTTTTTAACAAAGGAATGGTTTTTACAAACATACTGCTTGCAGATGAGATAAACAGAGCTACACCAAGAACACAGTCAAGTCTGCTTGAATGTATGGAGGAACATCAGGTCAGCGATCATGGTGTTACCTATAAGCTTGAAAATCCCTTTATGGTAATCGCTACACAGAATCCTGTAGAGACTCAGGGAACATTTCCGCTTCCCGAAGCCCAGCTTGACAGATTTTTTATGAAGCTTAGCATGGGATACCCGACTCCCGAAAGTGAAGCTGATATGCTTCTTAGTCATTCAGTAAGCAATCCTCTTGATTCCTTAAAAAAAGTTGTTTCGGCAGATGAGATAAATTCAGTAAAGGAAAAAGCGGCATGCATATATACTGATAGGGATATTGTTTCATATATAATAAACATCGCCGCTGCAACCCGCAATGACAATGATATAAAGCTCGGAGTCAGCCCGAGAGGTTCTCTTGCACTTCTTAACGCATCAAAAGGTCATGCAGCTATAAAGGGAAGAGAGTACGTTGTTCCGGATGATGTCAAGGCTGTTGCCGGAGATGTCCTATCACATCGTATTATTCTGAAAAGACTTACTCCCAATATGACAGTAAGCTCACGTGATATCATCGGAAAAATACTTTCTCAGGTTCCTGTGCCCGTAGAACAGGGTTGATGCTATGAAGTTTTTTTCTGTCATGGCACTTATGTGTCTGTTGATATATATTGTTTATCTGATTTATCGCAAAAATATTTTCAAAGGACTTACATACGAATGTTTTTTTGAGTCGGATGAAGTATACGAGGGTGATGAGGTAAGGTTTACAGAGATTATTACAAACAACAAGCTTCTTCCTGTACCATGGCTTAAAACTGAGTTTTCCGCTTCGAAAAATCTTGAGTTCAGTGCGCTTCATTCAGTAGTAACGGATAAAACAAGGAATGTAACAAGCTTTTTTTCCTTAAAAAGCTTCTGCAGAATCAAAAGAACATGGGATGTACGCTGCGTGGCGAGAGGACGCTTCGAAATAGAACGTGTATATTTATCAGCTTCTGATATACTCGGGACAGTACGGGAAAACCGTGTTATTAACGCAGGAGAGCTGAAAAGAAAAACGATAACTGTTTTGCCGCTAAGAGCGGATATAGAGCTTACAGATCTGCATATGAGCATAGAAAGCGGAGATGTATTTGTCAGAAACGGTATTATAGCTGATCCGTTTTTTGTAAGCGGAGTGCGTGAATACTCTATAACAGACAGCATGAACAGTATTAACTGGATCGCTTCTGCCAAGGAACAGCGTCTTATGGTAAATAAAAATGATTTTACAGTTTCGCAGAACATAACTGTTGTTCTGAATATGCAGTCGTCTTCGTCAAATCTTAAAGGAGCACTATATCTTTCAAGCATAGAAAAATGCGTACGTATATGTGCTGCAGTGATACAGGATTACTGTGCCAACGGAAAAAAGGTACGTCTGATGTCAAATTCTCTGAGAAATAACGAAATGGTTGACTGCACGTCTGCTGATATGCACGGTCTTATGACAGAGCTTGCTTTGATGAGCACAGAGGTTGGTGCAGATGCAGAGGTTTATCTTTCATGTGTTATCCCGAAAATAAATGATTCTGAGATCATAATAATTTCGCCGTTCCGAACAGATTATTTTGATGTTTTAGGTTATGAAAATCCGAATGTGGCATTTGTTTTTCCGGATATGGACGGAGGTGCAGTAAAATGAAAAAAGTATTTTTGTTATGGGCAGGCTTTCTTATGCTTCCGGTTTTGCTTGTGCTTTTTGTGTCAACAGGAGAGGGACATATCGGATATCCTGAAGTATCGGTGATTTCAGGGATATCTGTGCTTTCGCTTGAGGCCGGGTATTTTGTAAGATTTTTATTGAATCGTGCAGAAAAAAAGTATCCGTATATAATGTTTGTTGTGTTACTGTTTGTTTCTGGTTTAGTGTTGGTAATATCTTTTGTATGCTTCAGATTATATATTATACTTTCTGTATATTATCTGGTTCAGTTTTTTATCGGCTCAAGAGTCTTTTCAGCAGACCGCATCAGGCTTATAAATACTACCTACGTGCTGATATCATCAGTTTTATATCTGATAGCCTCTGCGGCTTTAAAATCATATGCGGACGAAAAAACACTGTTTCAGATCCTTGTACTGTCATATCTTTTCATGATGTTTTTATGGTTCTTTCTTAACAATCATAAAAACATCAGCAGGCTTATGGAAATGAGAAACTATGATGAAAAATACCTTCCGGAGGGAATAAGAAAGTATAATTTTGTTCTGACAGCAGTTGTATGCGTTATTGCTTTCTTTTTTGTTATGCTCTACGAGAAGCTTGAGAGTATATTAAAAACAATTATAAAAACCCTTGCAGCTTTTCTGATAAAGCTTTTAAAGAGCGGCCGTCAGGCTGATGTTACAGAGGAAAAAGAGCTTATTGTAAAAAATGAACCTGAGCTTCAGCCGCCGTCTGATATTTCATCCTCCGCAGATGTATTGCAGGGACTTTTCTGGGTGACAGTTATTCTTGTATTTGTGTATCTTATTATACTTGCTGTAAGAAAAAATATTTTTGGCATACTGATACGAAATTTCATTGCGTTTTTCAGAAGAGTATTCGGCGGCGGGTATTTCAGAGAAGCAAAAGAAAAAACGATTGGTTATACAGATGTTTTAGAATTTACAATACAAGAAGATGATATCCGAAGTATGTATTTCAGTAAAAAACATAAGTATAAAAGAAAATTAAAAAAATATAACTCAATGTCTGATGATGCGAACAAGCTTCGGTTCGGATACGGTGTTATTACAGAGTATATAAAACATTATGATAAAAGCTTTTCAGATTCTGATACTCCTGATGAAATATCTCAAAAATTAAAAAATCCGTTTTTTTCAGAAAGTACCGGAGATTATTGCAGAATAAGATACGGACAATGTGAGTTTGACAAAGAAAGCATAGACCGTATGGACAGAACAATAAAGGACTGCTTAAAGAAAATATAACAAAAAACGCGAACCTTCAGTACATAAGGTTCGCGTTTTATATCAGGTGCATTCTTCCGGTTTCTTTTTAAACACCACAAGCTTGCTGAAAACATAGTTTATTATCAGTATCATTACCTGTGAGAGCATAGACCAGATAAATTCGTTAAGCTTTTCAGGAGATCCCATAAGCTTATTTATTATTCCTGACGACATAAGTCCGCCGGAATAATTTATTTTATCGAGTGAAAACAGAGAAATAAAGGTGTTTGCAAACGTTTCTACAAAAACAAAGGTGATAAGAAGATCGAGAAGAAAAGTTACAGCACGTCCGCTGTAGAAGGAGAGGGCTTCTTTGAAAAGCTCTCCGAACGTATCGACCTTTTTCTTGAAAACAAATTTTTTGTTTGTGATATATGCAAATGTAATTGCGATTATCTGGGCAACGGCAGTTGCTATCATTGCGGCGTTGTTTATATCTCCCATCAGGAGTCTTGAGCCGAATCTTGCAATATAGTATACGACAGTTGTGCAGCCTCCCATGATAATATACATTATGATCTGTTCGTATTTTTTGAAGAGTTTTTTTAGCATTTTTTTAATTTTTTCCTTTCAGTTTTTTAAGTTACTGGTGCATAGCTTACTGGATGATAATAGCTTGTTTTTCAAGCTCGTTATATATATATTCAAACCTGTCAGCGTTGTATTTCATAAGTCCGGAAAGTGGGTCGGCAGCTATGACAGTGTTGTCTGATTTGTCATATCCGCACAAAACAACGCAATGCTCGTTATCATACCAGTAAATTCCTCTGCCGTCCTTATCGTAAAAACAAAACCTTTTGTTTACCTCCATAAGTCCCATACTTACCCATACGATGACCGGAATATCCCTGTCAATATAATCATAAAGTGACTTAAAGTCAGTTCCGGTAAGATTCCAGGCAGAGTAAACCATATCATTTTCATTAAGAAACTTCTGAGCGGCTTTTACGATGACCGGTGCATAACAGCCATATCCGTCCTCCCATGTAGGATCACCCATAAAAGCTACGTCAAAACCTATTTTTCCGGAATAGTTTTTTTCAAGATAATCGTTAGCCAGTTGAGTTTTGCTTATATCATAGCCAAGATAATTAAGTACGATCGCAAGTGATGTGATCTCACATCCGGTCGGAAGTTCAGGATTCTGATATATTGTATCTATGTCAATTTTGTAGGAAAAACGTTCAGCTGACTGTTGTTCGTTTTCTTCAGAATCAGTTTTTTTTGCTTCCTGTTCGGGCAGACCGGTATTATACTCAGGAGGAATGATATGTTCTGGACCCTTTGAGTTGAGGAGGTTTTCATCTGCACCTTTTCCTATGCTGCATGATGTCAGCAGCATAACAGCTGCACCTGCAGCTGCCAAATGGGTTCGTTTCAAAAAAATAACTCCTTTTTAACAAAATTCTACTTTATATTATAATAAAAATATTTATTTTGTCAATAGAAAAAAACCGATAAATTGTAGTAAAATAGATATATGTAAATCATTGTTTCCCCCATAAAACCTTGTGTTTTTATAAAAAATCATACTGGAGATGAAAAAAATTGTTCGGAAGAACTTTAAAGCGGGTAGCTGCAATTCATGATATATCCTGCCTCGGAAAATGTTCTCTTACTGTAGCGCTGCCTATAATCTCAGCTGCCGGTGTTGAAGTAAGTGTGATCCCTACTGCAATATTATCAACGCCGACGGGTGGTTTTGAAAATTTTACTTACAGAGATCTTACGGATGATATGCTTTCTGTTGCTGAACACTGGATTACGACAGGGGCGCGTTTTGATGCTGTGTATTCCGGTTTTTTAGGATCGTTTGATCAGATTGAAATAGTTTCTCAGATAATAGATAAGCTGAGAGAAGAGGGGACACTTATCATTGTTGATCCGGTAATAGGAGACAACGGGAGACTTTATTCTGTTTTTGATGAAAAGTTTCCGGCAGAAATGAAAAAACTATGCTCAAAGGCTGATATAATTGTTCCGAACCTTACTGAGGCCATACTTATTGTGGGAGATGATTATAAAGAAGGACCGTATTCTTCAGAATATATAGATGATCTGCTTGTACGGCTCTCCTCACTCGGACCTTCAAGGGTAGTGCTTACAGGTATATGCACTGATTCTTCAGAAATAGCTGTTGCGACATATGATGCAAATACAGGAAAAAAAGAATATTTTTTCAACGAACATGTGGAGGGATTCTTTCATGGTACAGGTGATGTCTTTGCAAGTGTGCTTACGGCAGGGCTTATGAGAGGATTGTCGGTATCGCAGGCGGCCTCTGTTGCTGCGGATTTTACAGTAGAATGCATAAAAAGAACTCATAGATCAGGAACGGACTATCGTCTTGGAATAAACTTTGAAGAGGGACTCTGTACACTTTCGGAAAAAATAAGCGAAAAGCTGTTATAAAAACTATTTGATTGTCGATTAAAAATATGTTATAATGATAAATAGTGCTGACAAAGACACTAAACGTTTTATTTTCATCTGAAAACATATTAAGAGTATTATTCAGATGAAATGATAGTAAACGCCAAAACTATTTTGACGTTCACAAAAAAATATTATCAAAGGAGTTTAGTTATGGCTGTAAAATATCATTTGCCGGATTTTGTCCGACATTTTAAGCTGAATATGCTTATATGTGAAATGCTCCGCCTGAGACCCGAAGCTTTTTATGACGGAGTTGAGATAGGATCAGTGTACGGTACTTTTCCGACCTCCTTATGGAATGGAGGAAGATCGTTCAGCGGCTCTATAGATCCCAGGTCGATAGAGGGAATAATCAAGCAGTTTAACGACAGAAAAATCCCCATAAGATTTACCTTCACAAATCCGAAAATAAAGCTTGAACATCTTAAGGATCCTTTTTGTAATACCTGTCTTAAGATGGCAGACAACGGCCTTAATGAAGTAATAGTTGTCTCACCTCTGCTTGAGGATTATATCCGGATGAAATACCCGAATTATAAAATCACAAGCTCCACCTGTAAACAGCTCGAGGATATGGAGGCGCTTAAGGAAGAGCTTGAGAAGGATTATAATCTCGTGGTTCTTGATTATAACTGGAACAACAACTTCGAAATGCTTGAAAAAATTCCGCATAAGGAAAAGTGTGAGCTTCTTGTAAACGCATGCTGTACTCCGGCCTGCAAGAGAAGAAAAGAGCACTATGACTATATCGGTGATTATCAGATCAGACTCACAGAGCATATGAGACATCCTGATGAGCCTTTTGATTTTAAGGATTTTGAATGTCCTCAGATGGGAATGGCGCTGTATCAGACAACCGGTTATTCTACTCATATAAAGCCTGATGATATATATAACAAGTATGTTCCGATGGGATATGAAAATTTTAAGATAGAAGGACGCTCTGTTCCTGATATAAATGTACTTGAGGCGTATATGTACTACATGGTCAAGCCTGAGTACAGAGATGAGATAAGATTATTTCTTATGCTCTCTCTTACAAGAGGTCAAAAATATTTTAATAACTAAATAAAAGGTGAAATATGTTGAGAAAAGCTACTAAAAAAACGTTTGCATCAATAGGGATAGGGGTAATTTCTGCACTTTTCGTTATGACAGGAATGAGCAACGGACCGGAGTCAGGGGTAAAGGCTGTAAATAACAGTATTTCTTCGGTTGATGTTGTGAAAATAAAACAAAGCATACTTGGCTGTATTACACTGACTGATGATGAAGTCAGCAGACTTGATTCAAACTCTGACGGAAAGATCAACATTCTTGACTTGTCTGCAGCCAAAAGAATTTCTATAAGCGATACAAAGCCTTCTTATACAACTACGCCGGTTACTACTGTATGTCCTGATCCTACGCCTATAGCGACAATCATAACTGATGAAAGTACCTCTCCGGTTACAACTGCTGTTCCGGAAACAACAACGGTTACTACAACTACTACAGTTACGACGACCACGGCTGTAACTACTACAGAGGCTACAACGGTTACGACTATTACGACGACGCCTCCGGTAACTATGCCGAGGGAGAAAAGGCTTAACGTAAACGTAGTTCTTCAGAATCCGGAGCTTCCTACCGGATGTGAAGTCACAACACTTACAATGCTGCTCAATCATTATGGATTTAATGTAAGCAAGACGTTTCTGGCCGATATGATGCCGCAGTTTAATTTTTATTACATAAACAACGTGTTGTACGGAGCTGATTTCTTAACAACATTTCCGGGAAATCCAAGAAGCAACTCAGGATATGGATGCTATACTCCTTGTATGGTAACAACTGCAAAAAAATATTTCAGCTATATAGGAAACGACGATTATTATCTCAAGGATTTAACAGGAACAGACTTTGATACACTTCTTTCATATGTCGCTGCAGGAAAACCTGTTATGACATGGGCGACAATGGGTATGATAGAATCTGTTACAGGTATGTCATGGACAACTCCTGAAGGTAGATATGTTACATGGCGTGGAAATGAGCACTGTCTTCTTCTGACAGGATACAACAAAAATACAGGTATGGTTTATGTAAACGATCCTCTCAGAGGCAATGTTTCATATACTATGAGCATATATAAGCTCAGATATAACGAAATGGGAAGATATTCCGCAGTTCTTATGAAGAACGGAGAGAGTCTTGAGCTTCTGAAGCCTGCACCTTCTACCGGTAACTCCAAGCATAAGATCGGAGATGTTGTAGATTATTCCGGTCCTGCGTATTACTCAAGCTTCGGAGGAACTTCAGTAGAAATCAGCGGTACATATGTTATTTCCGATATACTTGAAGATGAATCAAGACCATACAGAATAAGACTCGGCACAGTTGGCTGGGTTCCATATGATTTCTGATTTTTTTAAAAATTTCAAAAATGACTGTACATCAATTAAGCTGTACGGTCATTTTTTATACCCTCACACAAAAAAGATTTTCTGCATAGTATGATAACATAGCGCATATAGTCAACGTCAGATTTATAGTGAGCGAAAAAAATATTTTTTAGTTCACTATATTTTAACGTTCGCAATAAAACATATTCAGGGGGTATACTTATGAAGGGATATCTTAAGGTTTGTGTACATATGGCTGATAAGCTTTTTCCGGTCAAAAATGCGAGAGTGAAAATAAGCAGGCTTGACGGGGAAACGAAAACGGTTGTTTCAAACCTGCTTACAGACGAAAACGGATATACCGGTGAGCTTTCGTTAAATATAGAAGGTTGCAGAAAAAAAGGTACGAAAGTATTTGATGTGTATTATATAAACGTAGAAAACGACGGTTTTGCTGCTGTGGGAGAAGAGGCGGAGGTTTATTCAGGTGAAGTGACTGTTCATTCTGTTGAACTTATAATGAGGGAAATAGCCTCATGAAGATAAATACAGAAAGTATAATAAATGACGCTCTGGTTCTGACTGTGATTAGCGGCAGGTATCCGGAGCTTTCAGATGAACCGCAGCTTCTGCAGCGCGGTCTTGATCTTGCTTCCCTGAGTTATCCGTCCGTTCCTTTGATATTTCCTTTTGAAAAGGAGTGTTCGGTAACTGTCAGGACTTCACTAAGCGCCTTTCAGCGTTGTTCGGGACTTGAAGAAACGGGTATGTGTGACAGAAAAACTATAGAAAAACTGCAAAAACTGTGTTTTTACAGTCTTAAACTAAGGGAGTATATCAGATGTATCAATGAAGCAGAAAAGAATGATCAGCTGTTCTCAGAGCAGAAAACTGTAATGGCAGCTCTTGGCATGGTTTGCATGTTTAATCATGATATAATACAAACTGATTTTTCAGATGACGAAGAGTATTCTGAAAAGCTAAAGAAGTTTCAGTCTTACTTTGGTATTGATGCTTCCGGGGAGCTTGATAAATTCACAGAGCGTAGGCTCCGTGAGGCAGTAAACTGTATAAGAAACGTACTGCCTCAGAGGTTTTTCGGGCAATGCCGCAGGCAGTATCCGGGAAAAATCCTTCAGAGGGGAATGAGCGGCACTGATGTCTCTGTGCTTCAGTCGTGCATGAGGTATCTCTCTTTTGTAAACGGAAAAATATTTTTCCGGAATATAACCGGAAAATATGACAAGGAAACGGAGGATGCAGTAAGAACATATCAGAAAGTATACGGTCTTTATGAAAACGGATATGTTGATTTTTTTACATGGAACGGAATAGTAAATTTCTGAAAAATGCTTGATATTTTTTCCATGGCATGTTATAATATCAAAAAAGGAAAAACATACTAAAAAGGAGAAAAAATGAAAAAACTAAAAAACAAGGATGTAAAAAAGTCAAGGGCGTCTGTCTGTATATTTCTTTCATTTCTGATGCTTCCGATATATTCCTTTGCGGCGGTAATAGTTGATGCAGCAAGAGTTTCTTCGGCAAGACAGATGGTTTCATGTTCAGCAGATATGACACTTAATTCGGGCCTTGCAGGCTATAATGATGTTCTGAAGACGGTTTACGGGCTTTTTGCAATGTCATCGACAGAGGAAGAGCTGCAGCAGAATCTTTCGGGGTATTTTTACAGAACTATTGAAAACACTGCGCTAAGTGAAGCGGATGAAAAAGGGAAAAAATATATAGACAGTATCGGCAGTATTTTTTCTGATCCGTCGAACGCGGATTTTGATAATCTTGTCAGACTTACAACAGATTCATTTAAAGCCTCATATATTGATGGTGCAGTGCTGTCAAATCCTGACGTAATGAAAAATCAGATAGTGGAATATATGAAATATATAGGTCCGGTAAGAGCGGGAAAGGGATTTATAACTAAGCTTGGGGTGTTTAAGGATTTTGAAAAACAGAGTGAGGCTGTCGAAGCAAAGATAGAACATAATAAAAGTCTCGGAAAGATAACAGAGCTTTGCAGCAAAATATATTCCGGTTCTTTTTCATATAATAAATTTATAGAAGAAACCATGCCTTGTGGTCATGATTCAGTCAGAAGCGTTATTGAAGAATCGAAGGGGATATACAAGGAAGCGTTACAATATGTTATAATGCTGAATTCTTCTTCTGTTACCACGGAACAGGGGATATTATATGAAACAGAAAATCAAGATAAAGAAGCTGAAAAAATTAAAAAAATTCTGAGGGAAAACGCTGATATTCTGTTTGGTAGTGCAGCTGATACTCTATGTTCGTTTACCGAAAAGGCATATGCTGCTCTTGAACATACAGAAAATACAGAGCGTTCAATACAGAGCCTTCTTGACGTGATCGATGAATACGAAAAGAAGGATAATGACTTAAAAAGCACTGTAAACCTGCTGTCAGACGGAGAATTAAAAACAGCAATGCAGAATGAATATGAAGCTTTGATGGCTTCACTGGACAAAAACGACATAGAAGAGTACAGAATAATCACACACAAAAACGCGGAAGCATTAAGAAAAGTTATAAGCTGTGTATCTTCAGTTAAATTTTATAATAAAAGAGTATGTGACTACTTCGATTATGTCAGTGAGTATTCGTATATAATACCGGAATACAGTATCATAGTTTCAGGTGATGAACATACTCTGGCAGAAGAACTACTGAATGAACACTTTGCCGTACCGGTAGCAGATATCGGAGATGAATGCATACACCAGGGTTCAGAGTATGATTTTTACAGATATCTTTCAAAGATGTGCAGCAGTAATTATAATCCTGAAGTTGATGAAAAAACAGCAAAAGATTTTTTTAAAAAAGTATTATCTCTCGGAATTCCCGAAGAGCTTCAGATACCCGAATCGGCATCTTCATCTCTTTTAACAGTTGTTTCAGAAGATAAGCTTAAAACGATAAAATCATCGGCAGAAAAGAGCTTTGAAGCAGAACCGTTTACAATAAACAGCACTGCTTCAAAGCCCGATGAAATCCTCAAAAATCAGCAGAGTTTTTTACGGAGCTCTACAGAGTTTCTTGAAGATATAGAGGAGCTTGCGGAGTCGGTAACAAAGCAGGGAATGGAGAATCTGTTCCTTACAGAGTATATTACAGAAATGTTCAGTTGTTATACAAGTGACAAGCAGTGTGATAACGGAGAAGTTTCTGATACTATATCCGGTACTCTCAGCGGAATAACGCTTAATTCAGAAAACAACGTTTTTTACAGGGCAGAAGCTGAGTATATCTTATGGGGAAACGAAGATATGAAGAAAAATCTCCTGAACACGCAGGCTCTGATGTTCGGAACGAGGTTTGCTCTTAATAACATATATGCGTTTACAGATTCTGAAATAAGAATAATGACTGATACTGCCGCAGCAGCTATAGCAGGCTGGACAGGCTTTGGTGTGCCTGTAGTAAAAACTGTTCTTACGATGGCTCTTGCGCTTGCAGAATCTGTAACAGATATGAAAGAGCTTCTTAGCGGTGGTGCTGTGCCGGTGTATAAGTCTGATACTTCATGGCGCATGAAGCCATCCGCTGATCTGAATTCGTTTATGAATAATGCAGACAAGCTATCATCTGACAAAAAGACAGAAACAGTAAAGTCGGGCTCTGTAACGCTTACATACAAAGAATATCTGAAGATATTTATCATGCTGTCGTTTTTGTCAGAAAACAACAAAAATGCAATGCTGACCAGAACAGCGATTATTATTGACACTAATATCACCAAAGGAATGAAAAACGCACTTGTCGGTGATAGAATAATAAGGCCTGATGAGAGTTTTAATATTTCCAAAGCTTATACCATGCTCGGTGTTGATGCCGATGTATACATAAATACATGGTTTCTTGGTGCGTTTGTTCCTGTATCTCGGACAGACACTGAACAAAATCAGTCTGCCGGATTTTCCGGAGATCATGAAAAAAAGAAAAAAATTTCTTATGTCAACATACAAAGTTATTGAGTTAGACTAAGTTTAATGGTATAATTATAGTGAACGTCAAAAAATATTATTGTGCTTTATTATTGCCTCGCACACTTGCTGACTATAGGAGTTTAGTGTGTATCGGTCAAGAATAAACTGCAGATATATTTTTCGTTTACTATAATTTTTTTAAAGAATGGTGATCAGTATTAATACGCAGGTAACAGAGGCTGTAACAAGTCAGCTGCTCGAAACAACTGCTGCAGTTACAGAGCAGGATGTTGTAAATGTGATAACAGAAAAGGCGGAGGAAACAGTATCTATTTTTACAAAGCTTTCCACAATCTTCAGTGAGAAGCTTCCGTCTTTGATAATTGCGGTTATAATTTTTATTATAGGAATAATAATATCAAAGATAATCATAAGAATAATGAAAAAAATGACTTCAAAGTCAAACCTCGATAAAACTGCAAATGGTTTTTTGCGTTCGTTCATAAGTGCTATTCTGTATACATTAGTGGTAATAATAACTCTCAATGTTATGGGTGTTCCTATGGCGTCGATAATCACAGTTCTTGGCGCGGCTGGTCTTGCGCTTAGTCTTGCGCTTCAGCAGTGCCTTTCGAACATAGCCGGAGGCTTTATTATTCTTTTTTCAAAACCCTTCAAGGCCGGAGATTATATAGAACTAAACGGCATAGCAGGAGAGGTAGAGGGAATCTCGATATTATACACAAAAATCCTGACAGCTGATAACAAGCTGTCCTATATCCCTAACGGTATAGCATCAAATGAAAAAATAATCAATTATACTGTAAAAAAATCAAGAAGACTCGATATTGTTTTCTCTATAAGCTATGACAGCGATTTTCGTAAAGCTCAGTCGATCGTCAGCGAGATAGTTGCTAAAAACCCGAAAGCAATGAAAAATCCCGCTCCTTTGGTGCGTATGACCTCGCACAACACAAGTTCAATAGATATCGACTGTAAGGTATGGGTCGGAAGTGACGACTACTGGGGATTAAAATATGATCTTACCGAGGATGTAAAGGAAGCTTTTGACCAGAATGGTATCAGCATTCCATATTCAACAATAGATGTAAACATAAAGAACAAATAATCACGGAGGCAGCTATGGCAAAATCAAAAACATTGTTTGTGTGCAGTAACTGTGGATTTGAAAGCTCCAAGTGGAACGGCAGATGTAATAACTGCGGAGAATGGAATACTTTTGAAGAAACGGAGGTAGTTTCTGATACAAGATCATCTTCATCGTTTTCAAAGCAGCAGGCAGCCAGAAGTCTGTCAGATAAAATATCCACTCTTTCTCAGATAGGCACTGATACCGATGTCCGTTATCAGACAGGGATCTCTGAGCTTGACAGAGTGCTCGGAGGCGGACTTGTCAAGGGATCGATTGTACTTATAGGGGGAGAGCCCGGCATAGGAAAAAGTACTATACTTCTTCAGATATGTCAGTATCTTGGGAATAATCATTCGATACTATATATTTCCGGAGAAGAATCCGTAAGACAGATAAAGCTCAGGGCAGACAGACTGAAGGTTACAACGGAAAGCCTATATCTTCTGTCATCTAACGACGTAGAGTCAATATGCAGTACTATAGAAAGCTCTATGCCGGATATAGTTATCATAGATTCTATTCAGACTATGAATCATCATCAGATAAACTCGAGTCCGGGCAGTGTGACTCAGGTAAGAGAGTGTACAAATCTTTTCATGCATACAGCTAAAAAGCTTGATATACCGATATTTATCGTCGGACACGTTAATAAAGACGGTGCTATAGCAGGGCCTAAGGTTATGGAGCATATAGTAGACGCAGTGCTTTATTTTGAAGGAGAACGTCACCTTAGCTATCGTATTCTTCGTGCAGTAAAAAATCGTTTTGGCTCTACAAACGAAATAGGTGTATTTGAAATGCTCGACACAGGTCTCCGTCAGGTCGAAAACCCGTCAGAAATGCTTCTCTCAGGCAGACCTTTAAACGTTTCAGGTACATGTGTTGCTTGTATAATGGAAGGGTCAAGGCCTATTCTTGCTGAGGTTCAGGTCCTCGCCACAAAGTCAGGATTTGCTTCGCCAAGACGTGTAACAACAGGATTTGACTATAACCGTATGGCTATGATAGTTGCAGTTCTTGAAAAAAGAGCGGGACTTTTCTTTGGTACACTTGATATATATATAAACATTGTAGGTGGCTTCAAGCTTGATGAACCTGCAGGTGATCTGTCTGTTGCTCTCGCACTTCACTCAAGCGTTCTTGATAAACCGGTTCACGAAAAAATAATCGCCTTCGGAGAAATAGGACTTGGCGGTGAGATCCGTTCAATATCTCATGTTGCAAATCGTATACGAGAAGCAGAGAGAATGGGCTTTGAGGTATGTATACTTCCGAAGCAATCGCTCAAGGGACTTAATCCGTCAGGTTATAAAACAAGAATAATAGGTGTTTCAAATATAAAACAGGCTTTTGCGGCAATCAATGCAATATCAAAGGAAAACGACTCCCAGGGATAACCTGGGAGTCGTTTTCGATAAATATACTTTTCAATTGACGGATATGATAAGCTTGATCAGATGACATACTTTTTTTCAGCCCCGCGTCCTTGAACCTTGATCACTCCTTTTTCTTTCATGGTCTTCATCAGCGCATAGGTACGAGTAAGCTTAACATGGAGTAACTCCTGAATATCATCATCAGTAATAAAACCATTTTCGGTGATATAATCCAGTACAAGCTGTTCCTGTTGGGTAACATCCGGATTTTTGGTGTTGGTATTCATATTAGGCAGAATCAGTTTGAAAGAATTCCGGGTTACTTCAATCTGCGGTTGAACAGGATGAGTTTCATACAAACTGAAAATACGCCTGATACCTGTTCCATATGATTCTATATACTTGCTATAAAGTCAGCTGTCTTACATATGCTTAAAAATCAAAAATGTCGGAAAACAGCCGGATTTCTCCCGGATGCGTCAATTGTTAATTTAAAACTACAAAAATTACAATATTATATTTTAGTGAACTCCACTTGACAATTATCATTTTTAGGGTTATAATATACATAGTCTGATTTTGTAAGGAAGTGAAACGATGATTGACAGAAGCAAGTTCAAAACTATTTCGGAAAACAGAAAAGCAAGACATGATTATTTTATACTCGAAAGTTACGAGGCAGGTATTGAGCTTGTAGGTACAGAAGTCAAGTCGCTTCGACAAGGTGGTGTAAACCTTAAAGACAGCTGGTGTTCAATTGATAACGGCGAGATTTTTATCAAAGGTATGCACATATCTCCTTACGAAAAGGGAAACATATTTAACAGGGATCCTATGAGAGTCCGTAAGCTTCTTCTTCACAAGAAAGAGATAGATAAGCTCTTCGGAACAATTAAGCGTGACGGTCTTACACTTATTCCTATATCTATTTACTTTAAAGGCTCAAACGTTAAAGTTCAGGTTGGACTTTGCAGAGGTAAGAAGCTTCATGACAAGCGTGAAGCGGCTGCACAGCGTGACGCAAAACGTGAAATAGACCGCAGCATCAAATCCAGAAACAACTATTAAACTCATAAACATGGGGGCGTAAAGGTTTCGACGGGGATTCTGCAGTATAATAAGCGAGTAGAGGCCGCATAACCTCTTAAAAAAGGTGCAACTTAAATATAAACGCTAGAAATAGTATTACAGTAAGCCGTAACAACGGTTTACAGCTTCAGGCAGCCTAAGCTCCCTGACCGTTTCGCTTAAGAGTACCACGACTTATTCGAAGCGTTGACTTTAGTGGTGAACGACCGGAGCGCTCGCCTTAGCGTTCCGGCTGTACTAAAAGGCTACCGGTGTCTTCAGCGTGTTTGTCCGCGGTTGATATCGGGAATTTAAAAGACAAAATACACTCGTAGAAAGTTATATGAATGGATTTTCGGACACGGGTTCAATTCCCGTCGCCTCCACCAAATAAGGTTGATAGTTTTGATACAAGAGTATCTGAAACTATCAACCTTTTTCTTTTTGCAAAAATGCTTGTGGTACAAGGCTTTTCGGCATATCACCACTTTGGAATAGTTTCATTGTGAACTTTAGGTAGGGGTTTTACCGTTCTCTGACCACCTCTTCTGTGCCAAACATAAAGCCACGCTGAAACTTTTCTCCGAGGAATAGTTTCAGCGCGGCTATAAAAGTTTCATTGTGATAGGAATAGTTTCAGATTGAGTTCTTACTCTTCTGTCAGAATGGAGCCGACAACGGATATATCCAGTTCCCCTTTGTCCGTTTCGGTTATCACAACCGTGTAGCACTGCACCTGCCTCAACCGGGTACACGCAGACAACAGAATCACAATCCGCTTTAAGGACGGAACAGAAATTGAGGTTGGGGCTGAATAAGCCTCGCTTTTTTTGTTAAACATATTGACAAACTTCGATTTGATGAGTATAATGATAACAGATCGATAAACTTGAATGTGAGGTGAACCACATGGCATCTGAATATGTTGACAACGCAAGAGTATTCAAAGCGTTTTGCGATGAA
>SVNR01000037.1 GCA_015066815.1 Ruminococcus sp. | reverse complement strand
AATGAGCGCTGATGAAAAGATGAAGGAACTCGCAAGACGAAGAGAACTTGCGCTTTATGACAGGATAACTGATCTGGAAGTTTCGAGGGCTGAAGGAAGAGCTGAAGGAAGAGCTGAAGGTATAGAAGAAACGAAAAAAATCTTTAAACTTTTCATGCAGGGGTATAATGCAGAACGCATTTCTCAGGAACTCAGGATTCCAAAGGAACAGATACAATCAATAATCAATTGATATGAGGTTTTTATAATTAGCTCAGACAATCTGCATAAACATAATAAATTTTAATATGTTTGAAGATACAACTGATTTTCATTCACATTTTCAGGTTTTGGAGAAGAAAAGGCATACACTTCTGACTGATAAGCTCGTGATACATTTTTTTGAGCTTGGTAAAATAAACAAAACGCCGAATACAAACAACAAAATGCAACTCTGGATGCAGCTGATAAACGCAGAAACGGAAGGTAATCTTGAAATGCTCAAACAGACAAATGTAAAAGAAATACAAAAAAATATTATTGACAATCTCTTTGGCGTAAAATATAATAAAAATATAAAAGCTTTGTTTTGAAAGGATGATGTTGATATGTACAACTTTGATGCTGCTGACGCTGTTAAAAAATGCTCTGAGTGGCTGAAAAAATGGTTCGATGAAAACGGAAAGGGATGCAGAGCCGTTATAGGAATATCAGGAGGAAAGGACAGCTCCGTTGCCGCTGCTCTATGCTGCCATGCTCTCGGCAAGGAAAGAGTGCTGGGAGTAATGATGCCTGACGGAGAACAGGCAGATATAGATTACTCTATAGATCTGTGCAAATGTCTTGATATAGAAAACATAACAGTAAACATCCATGAAGCGATGAACGGAGTATACAGTGCACTTAACGGCAAGCTTGAAATACTCCCGCAGACAAGATTCAATCTCCCTGCAAGAATCCGTATGTCTGTTCTCTATGCTGTTTCTCAGTCAAAGAACGGCAGAGTCATAAACACCTGTAATCTTTCAGAAGACTGGGTTGGATATTCTACAAGATACGGCGACGCGGCAGGCGATGTAAGTCCTCTTTCACATTTTACCGTAGCTGAAGTTAAAGCAATGGGCAGAGAGCTCGGTCTCCCTGAAAAGTTTATCGAGAAGCCGCCGATAGACGGTCTGTGCGGAAAAACCGACGAGGACAACCTCGGCTTCACTTATGAAACTCTTGACAAATACATCCGAGAGGGAATAGAACCTGATGAGCAGATAAAAAACAAAATAGACACCATGCATGAAAAAAATCTTTTCAAGTTAAGCTTCATGCCATGCTATGATTATTTTAAAGAAAAAAGTTCATCTTAAAAGAGCTCAGAAAATCCCCGGCTTTTTCACCTTAGCTGTGAGAAAACCGGGGATTTTTTATATATTTTGTATTGAAACTAAGCTGAAAATATGATAACCTTAGTATAGTAAACGAAAAATATTTTTTACGTTTACTATACATAATCAAAAAATTTCCGGAGGAAGCTTATGAAAAAAATTTTATCGCTGATATTGTCGGCAGCAGTAGCCTCAACAGGCATATCACCCTTAACAAGGGCTCAGGAAACAACAGAAGAAGCAAACTGGGTCCTCGCATGGTCGGATGAGTTTGAGGGTGACAGTCTTGATATGACAAAGTGGTCATACGAGCTCGGAAACTGGCTTCTTGACAACAAGGGAAACTATGAAACATCCGGATGGGGTAATAACGAGCAGGAGTTTTACACAGATAAAAACGCACTTGTTGAAAACGGTACACTGACTATCCAGGCAAAAAAAGAAACATATACTGACGCTGTACAGGGCACATACGAATACACATCCTCAAAGCTTGTGACCAAAAACAAGTTTTCTATGTGTCTTGGAAAAGTAGAGATACGGGCACGTGTAGATTCGGGCAGATCGCTCTGGCCTGCACTCTGGATGCTTCCGGAAAATTCAGTCTACGGACGCTGGGCGGCATCGGGAGAAATAGACATAATGGAGGGCTTTGGAAGCACTCCCGAAAAAATATGCGGAACAATACACTTCGGAAACGTATGGCCTGAGAACAAATATCTTACAGAATACTATTATTTTAAAGACGGAGATTCTACAGAAAACTGGCATACATACAGCATAGAGTGGGAAGAGGACGAAATACGCTGGTACGTTGATGATGTTCTTTACAGTACGCAGAACAACTGGTATCTTGACGGCAGAACATATCCTGCGCCGTTCGATCAGAACTTCTATCTTATAATGAATCTTGCAGTAGGAGGACACTTCGACGGAGTGGACGGTATATATGCAGATCCTGCGATATTTGAAAACGGTCCTAAGGAGCTTGAGGTAGATTATGTGAGAGTATATCAGAAGGACGGTATCACTAAAAAGCCTGCAGAGCTTCAGCACATGACTATGAAGCCTTACTTTATGGAGGGCGGAACAGGGACTGCGTCGAACTCCGACAACGGAACCATGATAGAAATATCGGACACAGGTTCACAGACATACAGCGTTATGGCTGCAGTTGAGAGTCTTGATATAAAAAAGGAACAGAAGTATACACTTGACTTTGATATCCTTTCCACTGTTCCGAGAGACATCGAACTGACAATAGAAAACTACGCATACGACAGATTCTTTGACAAAAAAATCACCCTAACCGAAGAACCGCAGCATTTTCACTACGAATGCAGCTTTGAAAATGATGAAAAGGCAGATATAAAGTTTTTACTCGGAAAAACCGATGAAAATATTTCAGGTGGACACAAGGTGCTTATATCAGGTCTCAGATGGAGCGTATGCGATGAAGCCGACGACGCCTTTGGCGACTTAAATAGCGACGGGATATGCGATATCACTGATCTTTCCATGCTTTCACTCTATCTTCTTGACGATATGGAGTTCAGTAAATCACAGCTTAAAACCGCTGATATCAATTCAGATGAAAGGATTAATCTGAGTGACCTTGCCCAGATGAAACGGTTTTTAATGAGAAAATAACACCGAAAATTCCGGGAATATTTAAAGAAACAGATTATTCATCCAATTTTTGATTGTATTATAGAAAATTAATATAATCATGCGAATATGTGTTGACAAACTGGTGATTATATACTATAATAAACATATATCATCGGACAAAGGAGGAAATGATTTTGGAAAAAGTAAACATAATAACTATCGGAAGAGAGTATGCCAGCGGCGGAAGAGAAGTAGGAAAGATGATCTCCGAAAAGCTGGGAATACCTTTTTACAACAAAGAAATTCTTCATATGGCAGCCGAAAAGCTAAATATGTCAGCTGAAGATATCAAGTATGCCGATGAAACTGCAGCAAGCAGCCTTCTTTACAGTATGTCACTTATGAGCAATCTCAGCCTGTCTACCTCACTCCCTATCAACGACAGAATTTTTATAGAGGAACGAGAAGTAATAAAAACACTTGCACAGCAGGGACCATGTGTTATAGTGGGAAGATGTGCCGACAGCATCCTCAAGGAAATACGTGATGATGTCTTTAATGTTTTTATATACGCAGACGCTGAAAGCCGTGCAAAAAGAGCTATGACCGAGTACGGTGAGGATCCGGAAAATGTATATAACTCACTCAGAAAGCACGACAAAAAACGTTCTACTTATTACAATCTCAACACCGGACAGAAGTGGGGAGCAAAGGATAACTACGACCTTTGTCTCAACAGTTCAAAAATAAGTGTTGAAAAGTGCGCCGATGTCATTATCAATATAACATCCACTCTTTGATTCTGACTAAAATATAATAAAGCAAAAGCAGAAGCAAAAAAAAGTTTTTTAAGCTTCTGTTTTTGTTTTATAAAAGCTTAAAAGGGCAGCATCGAAAAACCGATGCTGCCCTGTTTTTTTATTATGCTTTTGCTTTTGATTTTGCACGAAGTGTGTTTGAAAGGATTCTCTTTCTTATACGGATGCTTTTTGGAGTGATCTCAAGCAGCTCATCATCTGCAAGAAACTCAAGACTTTCTTCAAGACTGAGTTTTCTTGGCGGAATAAGTCTGAGTGCATCATCGCTTCCGCTTGCACGTGTATTTGAGAGATGCTTTTTCTTACATACGTTTACTACAAGATCCTCTGACTTAGGTGAAACACCTACTATCATTCCCTCGTAAACCGGTGTACCAGCGCCTATGAAAAGCGCACCTCTTTCCTGAGCATTGTAAAGTCCGTATGTTACAGCCTCTCCTGTTTCAAACGAAACAAGCGAGCCTGTTTTTCTTCTCGGAATATCGCCCTTATACGGCTCATATCCGTTAAACACACTGCTCATGATACCTTCGCCCTTGGTGTCTGTGAGGAATTCGCTCTTGTAACCGAAAAGACCTCTTGCCGGAACAGAAAACTCAAGACGCATTCTGCTTCCCTGAGGATGCATTGTAAGCATTTCGGCTTTTCTTGTACCCATCTTTTCCATTACGGAGCCTACGCATTCCTCCGGAACATCTATAACCAGAAGCTCCATAGGCTCACACTTGCAGCCGTCTATTTCTTTGAAGAGAACTCTCGGAGTTGATACGGAAAGCTCATAGCCTTCACGTCTCATATTTTCTATAAGGATAGAAAGATGCATTTCTCCGCGTCCGCATACTGAAAACGAGTCTGTGTTCTCGGTTTCGTTTACTCTGAGTGAAACATCCTTGAGAAGCTCCTTGAAAAGTCTGTCTCTGAGCTGTCTTGATGTTACAAACTTTCCTTCCTTTCCGGCAAACGGACTGTCGTTTACTGAAAAAGTCATTTCTACGGTAGGTTCACTTATCTTTGCAACAGGCAGAGCCTCAAACGCAGAAGAAGCGTCACATACAGTATCACCTATAGTAATATTTTCTATACCGCTTATCCATACGATATCACCGACTGTAGCCTGTTCAACAGATACCCTCTGAAGCTCCTGTATCTGAAGAACGCTTACGAGCTTTGCATTGTAAGGCTTCTTTGAATCAAAGTAATCTCCGACTGTAACGTTCTGGCCTACTCTTACAGAACCACTCTGAATACGACCTATACCTATACGTCCTACATATTCGTTATAGTCAATAGATGAAACCAGCATACGGAGAGGTGCTGTCTCATCACCCTCCGGAGGTGAGATATAGTTGATAATAGTATCAAAGAGAGGGATCAGATTTTCGCCCGGCTCGTACTGACTGAGAGAAGCAGTACCGCTTCTTCCTGAGCAGAAGAGTATCGGACTTTCAAGCTGACTGTCATTTGCGTCAAGGTCTATGAGAAGCTCGAGAACTTCATCGCCTATTTCGTCAAGTCTTGCATCAGGCTTGTCTATCTTGTTTACTACTATTATGATCTTGTGACCCATTTCGAGTGCCTTGGAAAGAACAAAACGAGTCTGCGGCATAGGCCCTTCAGCTGCATCGACAAGAAGGAGAACACCGTCTACCATGTTAAGTACACGCTCAACCTCTCCGCCGAAGTCAGCATGTCCTGGAGTATCTATGATATTGATCTTTGTTCCGTTATAGCATACTGATGTATTCTTTGCGAGGATAGTGATACCACGTTCTTTTTCGATATCGTTACTGTCCATTACTCGTTCTGATACAGACTGGTTTTCTCTGAATGCACCGCCCTGTTTGAGCATTTCGTCAACGAGAGTAGTTTTACCGTGGTCAACGTGAGCTATTATTGCTATATTTCTCAAGTCGTTTCTTACCATAAAAATTAATCCTCCTGAAATATTGGTGGTTTCGTATGCGGTTTTCTGGAAACGAAAAGTTTTTTAGCCAAAATCGCCATAAACTTTTCTATAGCTTATAAATTAATGATAGTATTGCCAAAAAAAATTGGCATAAAAAATTTCCTACATTAAAAAATGTAGGAAATCACTTGGTGGGAGAGGATGGATTCGAACCATCGAAGCTGAAAGCAACAGATTTACAGTCTGCCCCCTTTGGCCACTCGGGAACTCTCCCATATTATGTTTGAAGCTGGTGAACGGACTCGAACCCCTGACCTGCTGATTACAAATCAGCTGCTCTACCAACTGAGCTACACCAGCACAGTGATTAAAGTATATCACACTTTAGTTTTTTTGTCAAGAGTCTTTTGAAAAAAAATTTTTCGAAGCTGGTGGACGGACTCGAACCCCCGACCTGCTGATTACAAATCAGCTGCTCTACCAACTGAGCTACACCAGCATCTTAATCGAGGCGACAGGACTTGAACCTGCGGCATCTTGGTCCCAAACCAAGCACTCTACCAAACTGAGTTACGCCTCGTTTTTTTCACCGCTCGTTTGACAGCTTCTTAATTATACACCAATCGATTATATTTGTCAACACTTTTTTGAAAAAAATTTTTTTTAGTAACCATTGCATTAAAACTCGTCTTAAAAATAGATTAAATTTTGCAAAAACATTGAAAAAATCAGTTAATTCATTTATAATTATTATTAAGGGATCAAAAGGCTGTTTGTGTCGGAATAAAAATAGTAATCCGACAACGATTCCGAAAGGTCAGAAAAGTTAAAAAAAACAAAAAGGGGTTCTTATCATTATGAAAATTAAAAAAAGAATATCATCAGCAGTTTCAGCTGCAGCTGCGTGCAGTATTCTGGGGACAGCAGTCAACGCAGACAGCACCGCACGGACAAGAGACATATCTCATCTTAAGCATATGATCAGTGTTCTTCACGGAACAGAAAAGCGTATGGAAACTGATGATATAAACGAGGACGGCATGCTTAATATACTTGATCTGATAACAATAAAAAACAAACTCCTTATACAGGATAACGACACCGGAGAGGTAAAAACAGAATCATTCAGAGCGGTTTCTGAAAACGTAAAGCTTACAGGAAGAACCTACGACGACGGCAAGGTCACATGGCTCGTACAAAGCGGCTCGGCTGCAGAGTTTGACCTCACTGCATCTGAAGCGTCTCTGACTCTTGCCGGTGACGACTCTATAAAAGCCGACGAAAAATACCGCTCACGCTATGCGGTGTTTGTTGACGATACACTCATAGAAGACTCGCTTATGAGCACAGAGGAAAGAAAGATAACACTTATAAAATCAGACACTCAGAAAACAGTACGTGTAAAAATAATCCACCTTTCAGAAGCAAACAACGGAGCTATCGGCATAAAGGAAATAAATACCACATCATCAGCAAGAACACCTCTTATTCCTTTGCCGAAAAAAGATCTCAGCATAGAGTTCATAGGAGATTCTATAACATGTGCGTACGGAGTAGAAGGAAAGTCAAGCTCGGATCCGTTCATGACATCCACAGAAAACTTCATGAAGTCATATGCATATCTTGCCGCACAGAAGCTCGGAGCTGATTACAGCGCGGTTTCGTACAGCGGTCACGGTATCATATCCGGTTATTCATCCTCCGGAGAAAAGGAAGCTGAAAGCCTCGTCCCTGATTATTACACCGATATCGCAAAGCTTCCTGCATACGCAAAGCCATGGGATTTTGAAAATCATCACAATGATGTTGTTGTTATAAACCTCGGAACAAACGATAACACCTACGTATCAAAGGAACCTGAAACACGCTCTGAAGAGTTTACCAAAGGATATCTTGATTTTCTTAAGGTCGTAAGAGAAAAAAATCCCGATGCATATATTATCTGTACGCTTGGCACCATGGGCTGTACAGAGCTGTACCCGTCCGTTGAAGAGGCTGTATCACTATTCCGAAAGGATAGCGACGACAAAATAATGTGTTATCAGTCTGCGGTACAGAGTCAGTCAAACGGCTACGGCTCAGACTGGCATCCATCCGCTGTAACTCAGCAGCTCAGCGCATATGTGCTCGCTGACAAAATATGCACAGTTCTCGGAATAGAATCTGATAAGATAGGCCTTGATGCAGCAGCCGACGGAAAGTACGGCATTATCATAAACAAGGAAGCAGGTGCAAACGCCTCTGATTATCTCGGATATGACAAGAGCTACTGGGTGAACATGGTCAGCGGTGGAAAAGAAAAATCAGATATACGCGCTTATGTTTCAGACATAGCTCTTACACCGGGTACATACACACTCAGGTTTGAATGCACCGCCGGAAAAGATACAGAGATACCGGTCGCAGTACGTGCTTCTGAAGAACCGGACAAAAAATATTTTGATGATGTTTTTAAAGCAGGTGCTGACAAGATCACTTATGAAGAAACATTCACCCTTAAGGAAAAGGATGAATGCTGTATGCTTACCTTTGACGTAGGAGGAACAGATTATTATAATGTAACTCTCTCAAATATTTCTCTGATAAAAACATCAAACTGATATAAGAACAAAAAAATCCCGTCAGACGCTCACTGAAGCAATGAGTATCTGACGGGATATATTTTTTTACATTTCGCCGCCGAGTGCACGGTATATCGTAAGTCCGAGCATAAACAGCATAACGATAAGCATAAAGGGCTGAGTCATATACAAGGCAAACTTTTTCTTCTCAGAAAGCTCTGTGTTCTTCTTTTCAAGACAAAAGCTTTCTCTGTGATCGGTTATTTCGATTATCATGAATACCAGCCACACGACAAGAATCACTATAACCATGAGACACATAAGCAGAATAGCGATACATATCAGGGGATTTTCCATAAGCTGTGCAGTCATTTCTTCGGACTGCGTCATAGGGTCGCCCTGAAGAATACCGGTGCTTGACAAAAGCACGGACATGGTTGCACCTATGGAATTGAAAATAAAGTGAACTATCATCGACGGAAAGACAGAACCTGTTTTTTCAAGCAGGAAGCACGAGCAGATCCCCATTACTGCTGCCATGAGAAACTGAGGATAGTTTGCATGCCATATACCGAAGGTAAAGCCGCACGCTATTATCATACTGCTTGTGCCGTAGCTTCTCACGTTTCCGAACAGTGTACATCTGAAAAACAGCTCTTCAAAAACAGGCGCAAAGACAGTAGTAGCAATCAGGGTCGTTATAATACCAAAAAGAGACGGATCCGTCTGCATTGTAGCTGCTGAAAGCCTGATGCCTAAAAGCGCCTCAAGCAGCAGGAACAGAATAGCTGAAGAATAGGACGCAGCATATGAGGCGCCTATAGTGAGAAAGATCCACTTTGCCGTCCAGCCCGGAGAGGTCGCAGGCTTCTTAAGGTAACTTGTTATTTTTGGTTTTTCCGTGTTTTTGGTTATTTTACGATACACAAGAAAAATAAGTGAAAATCCTACCGGATAGAGAAGAACATAAAAAATAAAAATGTTCAGGTTTTCATAGGCTGATGAACCGGTATCCTTTACTATAAGCTCTGAGAGCTCCGGCGATATATATGATATCAGATAATAAAAAAGCCAGAACATCATCAGCATGGCCGCATTTATCGCTGCATCTCTTTTCAGATTTTTTTTAATTTCTGTTTTGTCGTTCATTTTTATTCCTTTCGGAGTGCAGCTTAAAAGCTGTTTTAAGCTGTATGACTCTTATTTTTATGGACTTTTTGGTTATCCTGCTGTCAGATACAGCATCAAACCCGTGCGGTGTGCCTGAGGTGTTGTAAAGCGTTACGTTTACTCCGTCCCTCTTAAGACGTTCGGCATATGCTATGTCCTCATCATGCAGACAGTCAAACTCAGCAGTTTCTATATATGCCGGTGGCAGGCCCTCGAGCGTCTCTGCCAGAGCAGGAGAAGCATAGGACGGGTTCTTCGGGGAAACAGGCGTGTAGAGCCTCCATACAAGATGGGCAAGCATGCTGTCAAAGACAGGCGTGTCATAGTGTTTTTTCATAGATGCTGTTCCCATACGGCTGTCAAGAAGCGGATATATAAGCATCTGAAAGCACGGCATAGGTGCGTGACGGTCCTTGGCCATAAGTGTAACAGCCGCTGCAAGATTTCCACCGGCACTGTCTCCTCCGACAGCTATCCTTCTGCGGTCTATATTGAGATTAGCCGCATTCTTCACTGTCCATATATATGCTTTGTAGCATTCTTCGGCAGGTGTAGGAAATATAACATCCGGAGTAAGCGAATAATCAACAAAGATGACCTTGCACTGTGCAGAAACCGCATATGCTCTCATGAGCTTATAATGAAACGGTGCTGCCTTCAGCATAAACCCTCCTCCGTGATAATATACCAGACACGGCGCATCGTTCGGAAGATCGAACGGTTCATATATCAGAAGCTTCACGCGGGTCCCTCTGTATCCGTTTATTTCTTTTTTACGCACTCTTACAAGACCGGATGACCGCTCGTTGTCTATTATCTTTGACAGAAGTGCATTGCATACCGGCAATACGGATATATCAGCCGGAAAATGTACAAAAGACAGCCTTCTGAAATCAGGATGAAGAGAGTAGGATTTTGTTGACATTTTTTGCCTCCTTTTTTAAAACATTGTTGATTCATATAAAAACCTTATAAAAAACCGTACCTTATACAGATACTTAACTATTATTATACACTATATACTATATCTTTTCAATATATTTTTTTATACATCACACAATTAACCCCCGGCAAATACTATTCAAGAAAAAGTTTTTATATTTTTTGTTATGTTTACATAAGAGCAGTTAAATGATATAATAATAAAAAGAATCAGAAGCCAAGGTTCATATGAAGCACAAAAAGGAGCTGTTTTGCGTGAATCCGGCTTAAAATCCCACATCTTCAAACTCTGTCACCTAAACTATAATTAATTTATTAACATTGCCTTGCACATCCGTTCCCTGCGGTCACTCCGTGCATATCGGCTAATAGTGAAAACTCAGTTTTCCCGTTTTATTTTATGCTTATGATCTGGCAATATTTTTTTATCCGTAAGCTATTGCAAATATCTATATAAAATGTTATTATTATAGTGAATGCAAAAACACTTTTGCATTCACTATAATAAATTTATTTGTACCCACTTGCACATCAGCTGACTACGTTGGCTCCGTGCATACAGGCTTATAGTAAACACCGGCTTAATCCGGCTTTTACTATAAATTTAACGGATTGTATGGTAGGTTTGCAATCTGGCTGTTGTTTTATTTTTTTTGTATTAAATTTTTATTCAAGTAAGGAGAATGCTTCAATGAACTATGGTTATTTTGACCTTAAAAACAAGGAATATGTTATTACCGGGCCAAACACTCCAGCTCCTTGGGTAAACTATCTCGGTTCACCCGAATACGGTGCTATTATTTCCAACAACGCTGCAGGCTACAGCTTTGTAAAGTCAGGCGCAAATGGCAGAATCTCAAGATTCAGATTCAACTCAAACATGGCTCTTCCAGGAAGATACATATATATCAGAGACAACGACACAAAGGATTACTGGTCAGCATCATGGCAGCCTGTCGGCAAACCGCTTGACAAGTATAAGTCAAAGTGTGTTCATGGTACAGCATACACAGTAATAAGCGCTGATTATGAAAACATCAGTTCAGAAGTAACATACTATGTTCCTCTCGGAAAAACATACGAAGTATGGAACACAAAGATAACAAACAACGATACAAAGCCGAGAAATCTCTCAGCATTCGGTTTTATAGAGTTTACAAACGAAAACAACTATGAGCAGGATCAGGTAAACCTCCAGTATTCTCTCTTTATTTCAAGAACAAGCTTTGAAAAGAACAAGATCCTCCAGCACCTCAATGAAAACGAAAAGAAGGATGAAACAGGATCAAACCACAGAGAGCGTTTCTTCGGAATGGTTGGCGCAGATATCTCAAGCTACTGCGGAAACTTCGATAACTTCATAGGTTCATACAGAACATACTCAAACCCACAGGCTGTTGAAAACGGCAAGTGCGACAACACAATAAACTACAACTCAAACTCATGCGGTGCACTGTCCTCTGACATCACTCTTGAACCGGGACAGACAGTAACTCTCACATATATTCTCGGACAGGATGATGACGTAAAAGCATCTGCTATACTTGACAGATACAACGACAGAGAGCTTGCTGACAGAGAAGTTGAGGAGCTGAAGAACTACTGGCACAAGAAGCTTGATAACTTCCAGGTTGACACACCAAGTGAAGAATTCAACAACATGATAAACGTATGGAACTCCTACCAGTGCTTTATCACATTCATCTGGTCAAGAGCTGCTTCCTTCGTATACTGCGGACTCAGAAACGGATACGGCTACAGAGATACCGTACAGGATATACAGGGTATCATCCACCTCGATCCGGAAATGGCTGCTGAAAAGATCCGCTTCATGCTGTCAGCTCAGGTTGATAACGGCGGCGGTCTCCCTCTCGTTAAGTTCGACCATAACGCAGGTCATGAGGATACACCTGACGACGCTTCATACGTAAAGGCTACAGGCCATCCTTCATACAGAGCAGACGACGCACTCTGGCTCTTCCCGACTATCGAAAAGTACATCGGCGAGAGCGGAAACATCGCTTTCCTTGATGAAGTTATCGTATACGCAAACGGCGGTGAGGATACTGTTTATGATCACCTCAAGAGAGCTATAAAGTTCTCCATGGATCATATGGGCGATCACAACATGCCTGCAGGTCTCCACGCTGACTGGAATGACTGTCTGAGACTCGGTGCAAAGGGTGAGAGTACATTCGTTGCATTCCAGCTCTACTACGCTATCGATGTTCTCAGAAGATACGCTCAGAGAAAGAACGATACTGAGTATATAGCTTACCTTGACAAGATACAGGCTGATCTTTCCGCTTCACTTGACAAGTGCTGGGATGAAGACAGATTTATCAGAGGAATCCGTGACAACGGCGTTATTGTAGGTGCAAAGAATGATCCTGAGGCAAACATGTGGCTCAACCCGCAGAGCTGGGGTATTATTTCCGGCTTCTCATCAAAGGAAAGAGCAGAAAAATCAATGCAGACCGTAGAGGACAGACTCAGCACACCTTACGGTATCAAGCTCCTCGATCCTCCGTATATAGATCATCATTTTGACGGTGCACTTATGCACATATTCAACCCTGACACAAAGGAAAACGGCGGTATATTCTCACAGCCTCAGGGATGGGCTATACTCGCAGAGAGCCTTATAGGTCACGGTGACAGAGCGTTCAGATACTTTATGAACAGTGCTCCTGCTGCTATGAACGACAAGGCAGAGATAAGAGGTATCGAACCATATGCACACGGCCAGTTTACAGAGTCAAGAATGTCAGATTACGAAGGACGCTCACACGTTCACTGGCTCACAGGTACAGCTTCAACAGTTATGGTAGGCTGTGTTGAAGGTATATGCGGTATGCGCCCGGATGCAGACGGACTCAGAATATCACCTTCTATCCCGTCTTCATGGGACGGCTTCTCAATAAAGAAGTTCTTCCGCGGCAAGTGGCTCTCTATCAGAGTCGACAACTGTGCCCACGTTCAGAGCGGTGTAAAGGAAATCACAGTAAACGGCGTAAAGATGGACGGAGACTTTGTACCTGCAGCTATTCTCAAGGATACAAACGATATCACTGTTGTGATGGGCTAAAACTCTATAGTGAACGTAAAAAATATTTTCTCGTTCACTATAATAAATAAAGCTGATCCAGGATCACTCTGATCCTTCGGCATTAAAGGGATGTACCGGTTGGTGCATCCCTTTTTTCAGCCGTTATATGCCGCCGAAGGACAAAACCGCATCACAAAAAACTTATCATATTTTTTTATCTCTCTGCATATATATTAACATGTACAGTAAACGAAAAATATTTTTTTACGTTCACCATAATACATACTGCATAAGAGGAGAATAAAAAAATGTCAGACGAAAAACTTATACGCAAAACTCACAATATAATAATGGAAAACAGAAAAACCCTGTCTGTATCAGGTGTTACCGACGTGGATAACTTCGATGAAAAAGAAATACTCCTGTATACACAGCTCGGCGAGCTGACTGTTACGGGAAAAAATCTTCACGTAAACTCTATGAGTATAGAAACCGGGGAAATGACTATAGAAGGCGATATCTGGGGACTCAACTACGGAGACAAAGACAGAAAGGGGCCTGTTTCTTTCCTCGGAAAGCTTTTCAGATAACTGGAGGGGTCACTTCTTGAGACTTGAATCTTTTTTTACGGTAGGAGAACAGATGCAGCTTTTTCTGATAAGCTGTCTGTTCGGAATACCGATAGGTATTTTTTATGATATTTTCAGAGTGATAAGAATAATACTTCCTCACAGCAGTCTTCTTACAGCAGCAGAGGATGTATTATTTTTTGTTTTATATTCAGTTTTTATCATGTCATTTACCTTTTCGGCTGCACGTTCAGAATTCAGAATGTATTACATATTCGGAAACATAATAGGGTTTGCTGTTTATTATTTTACGATCGGCAGACTTGTGACAGGACTGTTTATGAGAATAACTCTTATGATAAAACGAGGTATACAAAAAATACGTTTCCGGAGACAGTAGCATATATTCTGCTCTGTAAGACACAAAAAACAACCGGGGTACTCTGTTTTCAATAAAAAATCTTCAAAAACTCTTGAATAAAAAAGCATTTTGTAGTATAATTAAATTGTATAAACAGATTATCATAAAGGAAAGTGATACTAATTGGGTAAAAAAGGTGACAAGAAAAATTTTTTAAAGTTCTGCACCAGAACGATAGTTATCGTTACTGTTTTAGCATGCTTTGCGTCAATCATAGCTACCCAGGCGTCTCTTGCAGAAAAACGTGAAGAGCTGCATCAGCTTGAGATCAAAACTGAGGAAATAAAAAGCCAGAATGAAGAATATCAGAACTTATTCAACGATGACCAAATCAACGAATACAAAGAAAAACTGGCGATAGAAAACATGAACTACGCTTATCCAAACGAAATCAGATTTTATGATACATCAAGAAACTAAAAACTAGGAGGATACTATTTTTTTATGTCGCTCGAAACAGGTAAAATTTATGACGGAAAGGTCCGCAACATAGCTCCGTACGGTGCTTTTGTGGAAATAACTCTTGATGGAAAAGTTCATGTAGGTATGGTGCACATCTCCGAAATCTCAAATACTTATGTAAACGAAATAAAAGACCATCTTACTGAAGGTCAGGAAGTAAAAGTCAAGGTACTTAATATTGACGAAAACGGAAAAACAAGTCTTTCTATTAAAAAAGCAACAGAATCTCCTGCTCCGAAGCCAAGAACCCAGGCACCAAGAACCGATCGTGGAAACCAGAGAGGCTTCAGTAATAACCAGGGCGGAAACAATACTACGGGGCAGAATAACCGTCAGCAGCCTGCTGCAAGCAAGCCTCAGACTCCGGAAAACTCCTTTGAAGATATGCTTTCACGTTTTAAACAGAGCAGTGAAGAAAAAATGAGCGATCTTAAAAGAAATATCGACAGTAAACGCCGCAGTGCAAGACGCGGAAAATAAAAAATACAACAAAAAAATGTGTGACTTAACAAAAAGTGAGGTCACACATTTTTTTATTATACGTTTACTGTAAAGCCTGCGGGATCATACGCCGCATTCGTCATAGTCCTTCCACTTGTCCTTATAATCGCGAAGCTGTCTTGCTTTTAATACAATGAAAGAAATAACGCCTATTACAACAGCAAATGACAGGAGAACCGATGTAAAGGTGCTGAGGATCAAAGCTTTTTCTTCAACTTTTTTCATTTAGTTATCCCTTCTTTTACATATAAAATCAATATCACCCGACGCTGAGATATAATGTCGGGTGATCTGAACAAGTCGTCTTTAATTATTCTGCTGAAGCATTAGCTTCGATATAATTTACTATATCGCCAACAGTCTTGATAGCTTCAACGTCACTGTCAGGGAACTCTAAATCAAATTCACTTTCGATTGTCATGATAAGATCAACAACATCAAGTGAGTCAGCGTGAAGATCCTCTGTGATTGAAGACTCCATCTTGATTGATTCTTCATCTGCGTCTAACTGATCTGCGATAATTCCTTTAAGTTTTTCGAAAATCATTAATATTTTCCTCCATATTTTTTATATTGATATTATAATGGCTTAATGGCCATATAAACGTGATTATTTTGCCAAACCGGAAAGTTCTTCCTTTTGAAGAATTTCAAACTCACCGATTTTTCTAAATTTAGTATATCGTTCATTCAGCAAAACGTCAATACTTTTTTTGCATTTTTCTGCCGTAGAATTTAACAAATATTCTTTTATGTTTTCGGCAGTTTTGCACAAATCAACGTGAGCGCCTCCTATAGGCTCTTCTATTATGCTCTCAGCAATGCCAAGCTTTATCATATCTTCAGCTGTTATCTTCATCATATTGCATGCATCTTTTTCTCTTGAAGCATCTTTCCAGAGAATGCTTGCAAATCCTCTTGGTGATATAACAGAATAAAGCGAGTTTGAAAGCATGGCAAGCTCATCACATACTCCGAGTGCAAGAGCACCGCCGCTTCCGCCTTCTCCGAGAACTACGGATATTACAGGAGTCTTAAGCTTCATGAACTCACATATGTTCTTTGCTATGGCTTCACCCTGACCCCTCTCCTCAGCCTCTACGCCGCAGAATGCGCCGGGGGTATCTATAAAGCATATAACAGGTCTGTGAAACTTCTCAGCCTGTCTTGCGAGCCTCAGAGCCTTTCTGTAGCCCTCCGGATGAGGCATGGCAAAGTTTACTTTTTTGTTCTCATTAAGGTTTCTGCCCTTGACGTGTGACAGTACAGTCACCGGTCTGCCCTCAAGCATTGCAAGACCGCCGAGTATTGCAGCGTCATCGCCGAAGCATCTGTCACCATGGAACTCATAGAACTCATCAAACAGATGAGGTATATAATCGTTTATCGTGGGACGCTCCTTGTTTCTGATAAGCTGGAGCCTCTCCCATGGCGTTAGTGTGTTTACGCAGTCATTCATGATATCATTCTATCCTTTGCAATTATATCTCTTCGGGACGATAGTTGTTGAGAATCATAAGATGCGACAGTACGTTTCTCATTTTTTTTCTTTCCGCTATCATATCAACAAATCCCTTTTCGAGCTGAAACTCCGCAAGCTGAAAATCATCCGGAAGGCGCTGCTTTATCGTACCCTCAATAACACGTCTTCCCGCAAATCCTACAAGAGCCTTGGGTTCTGCAATTATTATGTCTCCGAGTGAAGCAAAAGAAGCTGTAACGCCGCCCGTAGTCGGATCTGTAAGAACAGTTATATAGAGTCCTCCGGCGTCGTTGTGTCTTGCAACCGCACCGGACGTCTTTGCCATCTGCATAAGAGATACCATACCCTCCTGCATTCTTGCACCGCCTGAGGCTGTGAAAGCTATAAAAGGGAGTTTCTTTTCAGTTGCAGTTTCTATTGCTCGTGTTATTTTTTCACCGACAACACTGCCCATGGATGCCATCATATACGAAGCATCCATAACAGCAATGACTGCTCTTATTTTTCTTATGCGGCATTCGCCGGTTATAACTGCATCGCTGAGTCCTGTCTTTTCTCTGAGGTCTTCCTGTTTCTTTTCATATCCGGGAAACTCGATAGGGTTTTTACTGATCATATCCTTATCATACTCTATAAAAGAACCCTTGTCAACAGTCAGCTTGATTCTTTCTCTTGCGGAAAGTCTTCCGTGATAGTTGCATAACGTACATACCTTGTTGTTCCTGATGTAGTCATCTTCAAACAATGTGGCTCTGCAGCGGGGACATTTGAACATTATGTTTTCCGGAATACTTGTATCGGAAACAACGTCCTGTTCAGCATCTTTGCCGTTAAACCTGGTTTTTACGACTTTAAAGATATCTTCAAACATGTTTTAGGAATCCTCCTGTAGTCAGTCATCGTTCTTGCTTAGAAAGGTTTCTATGAAGCTTACATCATAAGTTCCTTCTTCAAAAGTCTTATCTCTGATAAGATCAAGCTGAAACTCGATGTTTGTATCTATGCCGCCTACTATAAACTCTGAGAGAGCCCAGGACATCTTTTTTATCGCTTCCTCACGGGTATTTCCGTAAACGATAAGCTTCGATATCATAGAATCATAATAAGGCGTTATCGTATATCCCTGATATACGGCGCTGTCTACACGCACTCCCGGGCCTCCGGGCGTATACAGAGCTTTTATTACTCCGGGACATGGTCTGAAGTTTTGGTCCGGACATTCTGCGTTTATACGGCATTCGATGGAATGACCGCGGAGCTTTATATCATCCTGAGTAAACTCAAGCTCCTCGCCGTTTGCAATTCTTATCTGAGTCTTCACAAGGTCAACACCTGTAACAAACTCTGTTATAGGATGCTCTACCTGTATTCTTGTATTCATTTCCATGAAGTAGAAGTTCTTATGCTTATCCACAAGGAACTCTATAGTACCTACGTTATAATATCCGCTTACCTTTGCTGCAGTTACAGCGGCTGCGCCCATTTTTGAGCGGAGCTTGCCTGTAATAACCGGACTCGGACTTTCTTCGAGAACCTTCTGGTGTCTTCTCTGAAGAGAACAGTCACGTTCACCGAGATGTACTATGTTTCCGGCCTTGTCGGCAACTATCTGTATTTCGATATGGCGAGGGCATTCTATGAACTTCTCAAGATACACTGCATCATCACCGAAAAAGCTGAGAGCTTCCTGCTTTGCTGCAGTTATCTGTACTTCAAGCTCATCACGGCTGTTTACAACTCTTATTCCTCGTCCGCCGCCGCCTGCGGCAGCCTTTATGAGAACCGGATAGCCTATCTTTTCAGCAAGCTCCTCTGCCTCATCAAGCGAACGTATTGCACCCTTAGAGCCGGGGATAACAGGTACTCCGGCTTCCTCCATAGTTTTCTTGGCATTTGCCTTATCTCCGAGCATATCTATTGATTCGGGAGAAGGTCCTATGAAGGTTATTCCGCATTTTTCACATATTCTTGCGAATTTTGAGCTTTCTGATAAAAATCCGAAGCCCGGATGAACTGCATCGGCACCCGTTATCTCACAGGCGGATATTATAGCTGCTATATTGAGGTAGCTTTTGCTGGAGTCAGCAGGACCTATACAGACAGCCTCATCAGCTATCTGGGCATGCAGAGAGCTCCTGTCTGCTGTGGAATAAACCGCAACAGTGCGTATGCCAAGCTCACGGCAGGCTCTTATTATCCTGACCGCAATCTCGCCTCTGTTAGCTATTAATATTTTTCTGAACATTTTTTTGTTCTCCATAAAAAATTATTTTAGTACAAAGGAAATCTCTGCAGTAACAGCCTTTTCTCCGTCTACGGAAGCTACAGCTTTTCCTATGCCTACAGGACCTTTTATCTTGATTATTTCAACCTCGAGAGTAACAACATCGCCCGGAACTACCATTCTTCTGAACTTTGCCTTGTCTACTCCGCCGAGAAAGCCTATCTTGCCCTTATGTTCATCCATGGAAAGCATTGCTACGGCACCGGCCTGTGCAAGCATCTCTACGAGAAGAACACCCGGAACTACAGGCTTTTCAGGAAAATGTCCCTTGAACCAGAAGTCATCTTCCTTTATATATTTTTTTGCTGTTATTTTCTTGCCGATCTCCATTTCGACTATTTCGTCGATAAGAAGAAAAGGATCTCTGTGAGGAATAATTTCCTTTATCTGTTCCTGATTCATAAGTATACTCATTTTTTTATCACCCTGTCTATTTTATATTGCCTCGCACATCAGTTCACTGCGGTCACTCCGTGCATATCGGCTAATAACTATGATTTATCCGATTATCATTATCGGCTGGTCGTACTCTACGGCAGAAGCGTCTGAAACAAGTATCTGCTTGACTGTGCCGTCATATTCGCTCTGAATCTCATTCATGAGCTTCATAGATTCTATGATAAAGAGAACATCACCCTTCTTTACCTGCTGTCCCACGCTCACAAAAGGAGGCTTTTCAGGGGACGGAGCAGCGTAAAATGTACCTACTATAGGAGCTTTTACTGTATTTCCGGATATCTCTTCATCAGCAGAAGCCTTGTCTTCCTGTGAAGCGCTGTTATCAGTCTGTACGGAAGGAGCCGGCTGTGAAGGCACTGCTGCCTGCACAGGTACTGCCGCAGGCAGCGGCATCTGTACTGCAGGATACTCTCTGTCCTTTATCACAAGGCGGTCTTCGCCGATACGTATGTCTATTTTTCCGAGCTTCTTGTCTGAAACAAGCTCTGCAAGCTCTTTTATTTCAGAAAAGGTAAGGTTGCATATATGTTTTTCAGGCATATTATCCTCCTAAATTTACTTTACAGCTTTGAAACACAAGGTAGCGTTATGTCCGCCAAATCCGAGTGAGTTTGAAAGTGCAGCGTTTACTTCCATATCGATGTTTGATTCTGTACAATAATCAAGGTCACATTCTTCATCTGCCACCTTGTAGCCTACTGTACGGTGAACCATACCACTGCTTATCTGAAGTGCCGTTGCTATCGCCTCAACTGCTCCGGCTGCACCAAGAAGGTGACCGAGCATTGACTTTGTGGAGTTTATCTTAAGCTTATATGCATGCTCTCCAAAAGCTTTTTTGATGGCTGTTGTTTCATACTTGTCGTTAAGACCTGTAGATGTTCCGTGAGCGTTTATATAATCAATACCCTCTGCGGTAAGACCTGCTTCAGTATAAGCGTCCATCATTGCTCTTGCAGCTGCATCTCCGTCAGGTGACGGTGAAGTCATATGATATGCATCTCCGGTTGCGCCATAGCCTGCTATCTCTGCGTATATTCTTGCGCCTCTTGCCTTGGCATGCTCGTACTCCTCAAGTACAAGAACACCGCTTCCCTCACCGAGAACAAAGCCGTTTCTTTCCTTGTCAAACGGTATGGAAGCACGTTCAAGATCAGAAGATCTGCACAGAGCCTTCATGTTGTTGAAGCCGCCGAGTGCAAACTCTGTTATACAGCTCTCTGTTCCTCCGCAGAGACAAGCGTCTATATAGCCGTCCTTGATTTTGCGGAAAGCCTCACCTATAGCGTGAGTAGAGGACGCACATGCAGTAACCGTAGCAAAGTTATCGCCCTTGAAGCCTGTTTTCATTGCTATAGTTCCTGCTGCCATATTGCCGATCATCATAGGAACATAGAAAACTGATATTTTTCCGGGTCCCTTATCAAGATACTTGAGGTGTTCCTGCTGTGTAAGCTCCAGACCGCCTATTCCGCAGCCGATAATAACACCTACTCTGTAAGGATCAAGGTCCTTGAGATCAGAACCGCAGTCTCTCATAGCTTCCATAGCAGCAGTAACAGCAAGCTGAGTAAATCTGTCTGTACGGCGCTGCTCCTTTTTATCTATACATTCGTCAGGAACAAAATCCTTTACCTGACTTACTATCTTTACATCAAAATCCTTCATAGCAGGGTCTTCTATATAAGAAAATCCCAGCTTGTTTTCAGTTATGCTCTTCCAATATTCGTCCTTGTTCTTGCCCAGTGAGTTTACTGTGCCCATACCTGTGATTACTACTCGTCTCAAAAAAATTTGCATCTCCTTTTCCGGATTTTTTTTATTAAGTTTTCTGCGTTTAATATTTGCTGATATGCACTAAGCCAACGTAGTCAGCGGATGTGCAATAATATTATGAACTTACATAGAAAGTCCGCCGGATATTTCGATTACCTGACCTGTAACATATGAAGCTTCGTCTGACATAAGGAAAGCAACTACGTTTGCTACTTCTTCAGCCTTACCGTATCTCTTCATAGCAACAGCAGAGAGTATAGCCTGCTTCTGGTCTTCTGTGAGCTTGTCGGTCATAGGTGTTTCGATAAATCCCGGTGCAACAGCGTTTACGTTTATTCCTCTTGAACCAAGCTCCTTTGCTGCTGACTTTGTCATACCTATGATGGCAGCCTTTGATGCGGAATAGTTGAACTGTCCGGGGTTTCCGTGTACGCCTGCAACTGATGAAAGGCTTACTATCTTTCCGCTTCTCTGCTTTATCATGATCGCACTTACAAGCTTCATCATGTTGTAAACACTTTTCTGGTTTACTGCTATAACGCTGTCATACGCTTCCTCTGACATTCTTACAAGAAGTCCGTCACGTGTTATACCGGCGTTGTTTACAAGTCCGTCAATCGTGCCGAAGCGTTCCTTTACAGCGTCAACCATAATACGGCACTGTTCAAAATCAGAAACGTCAGCAATGAAGCATTCAGCTTCAACACCATAACCGCGAAGCTTCTGTGCAAGCTGATTGCCATTGCTTTCAACCTGAGCCTCGTTTATGCAGTTTATTGCTATATTCATACCGTTCTTTGCGAGTTTTTCTGCTATTGCAGCGCCTATTCCCTGAGCTGCACCTGTAATAATTACTGTACCTGACATAATACTATGTTATCCTCCGTTTGTTTTTTATTTTTTAAGAAAATGATTTTTATACGATGCGCAGAGAGTGTGTTTCTTTAGTATTCTATACACACTGCACCGTATGTCAGACCGGCACCAAAGCCGACCATAACTATCTTATCGCCTCTTTTTACTTTTCCCTCTTCAATCGCGTCGCAGAGTGCAAGCGGAATACTTGCGCTTGATGTGTTTCCGTATTTTTCAATATTCAGACAGAACTTATCCATAGGAACTCCGAGCTTTGAAGCTGCAGTCTGTATAATGCGGATGTTTGCCTGATGCGGAATAAAAGCATCAATATCATCGACTGAAAGTCCTGCTTTTTCGAGAGCCTTTTCTACGGCAAACGGCATGATGCTGACAGCAAACTTGTATACTTCCTTTCCGTCCTGAAAAAGCTTTCCGTTGTCGTTTTCATCAACTTCGTGGTTTATATTTTTGAGTTCAAAAAACGGATGAGGAACCGGGTTTATGCATGTGGCTCTGAGGAAGTCTGCACCTCGTCCGTCTGCACCAAGAAAACTGCTGTAAGCCGTATCTGACGGAGCAACGACAGCTGCTGCCGCACCGTCTCCGAAAAGAATACATGACGCTCTGTCCGTATAGTCGGTGATTTTTGAAAGCTCTTCCGAGCTTACTACAAGTACATTGCGCACAGAACCAGATGCGATGTACTTCTGCGCCATATCAATGCCGTAAACGAAGCCCGAGCAGGCGCTGTTTATATCAAAAGCCATACAGCCGGACATGCCAAGTTCTCTCTGGATATAGCATGCCGTTGAAGGTATCAGTGTATCCGGTGTTATGGTAGTACAGATGATAAGATCTATTTCGTCCTTTGAGATACCTGCTTTTTCTATTGCTTTTTCTGCAGCGTTGCTGCCGATTTTCCATGTGGGCATACCCATGGCAAGGTGTCTTGTTTTTATACCGGTCCTTGTAGTTATCCATTCATCGTTTGTTTCTATAAACGATGTGAAGTCATCGTTTGAGATGATTGTTTCCGGAGCATATGAGGCAATGCTCAAAATTTTTATACCCTGCAATAAATTTTCCTCCTGTATGAGATTGTTTTATTTATTATTTTGTGTTATGATTAATAGTGCAGACTGTTTTGACAATACTTTAACACAAAATTTTCCTTTGCTTTGAGAAACTATTCAAATAATATTTTAAACTATTTTTTCAATATTTGCAACAAAACAGCTTGTTAATAATTTTTAATATGAGAAATTTAAAGGTTTCGTATAATTTCAGATTATTATTTTAACGAAATTATGCAATTTCACAATAAGAAAGGACTTATATTTTATGAACGTAATTTTATTTGCCGGTCAGGGAGCACAGTATGCAGGTATGGGAAAGGATATATATGACAGCTATCCTGCAGCTGCAGAGATTCTTCGCACAGGTTCTGAGATACTCGGATACAGTCTCGAAGAGGTATGCTTTGACGAAAGCTTTACAGAGCTTTCACGCACACTCTATGCACAGCCTGCAATAATGGCTATGGAGCTTATGTGCTTTGAAGCCGCAAAGGCAAAAGGACTTTCCTTTGAAGCTGTTGCAGGTCATTCGCTTGGCGAGTATGCAGCTATGGTTGCTTCCGGCATGCTTACAGCAGAGGACGGCTTCAGAGTTATAAAGGCACGTGCTGAAGCCTTTGACAGAGTTGCTTCATCTACTGACGGCTCAATGGCAGCTATTCTGAAGCTTACAGCCGATAAGGTACGCGAGGTATGCGAATCAGTTGACGGATACGTTGTTCCGGTAAACTACAACTCTCCTGCACAGACAGTAATAGCAGGCGAATCTTCAGCAGTTGCAAAAGCATGCGAAAAGTTTACAGAGCTCAAGGCAAGAGTAGCTCCTCTCAAAACAGAATCAGCTTTTCATTCTGAGATAATGAAGCCTGCAAGTGAGGAATTCTATGACAAGATAAAGGATATCAGCTTCAGCACACCGTCAGTTAAGTTCTTCTCAAACCTTACAGGTACTGAGCTTACTGATTTTTCTGATATGCCGCGTATACTTGCAGAGCATGTCGTTTCCCCTGTAAGATTTACAGATGAGCTTGAGGCTATCAGGAATGCCGGCTTTGACAGATATATAGAACTCGGTCCCGGCAAGACACTTACCGGACTTGTAAAGAAAACACTTGCAGATATAACTGCATTCAATATTGACAGTGTTGAAGCTCTCGAAAAGGCAGAGCTGTAATAAAAAGGAGATGTACAAAATGAAAAAATACACACTTATCGGTCATCCGCTTGGTCATTCCATGTCACCGTTCATTCACTCTGAGCTTTTCAAGCTAAGCGGAATAGAAGCAGAATACGACTGCACGGATATAGCAGCGGAGGATTTTCTGAAAAAAGCAGAAGGCCTCAGAAGTCTTGACGGCTATAACGTAACTATACCATATAAGCTTGATATTATTCCGTGTCTTGATGTACTTGACGAATCCGCAAAACGCTACAAATCCGTAAACTGCGTACACAACAATAACGAAAAGGCAATAGGCTACAATACAGACTGCGACGGATTTCTTATGTCCGTAAAAGCAAAATCCCTTGCCCTTTCAGAACGAGTGCTCATCATAGGCTGCGGAGGAGTAGGCAGAATGATGGCTATTGAAGCGGCTCTTCACGGCGCGGATCTCACCTTAGGAATAATCCCCGAAGCTGCCAGTGCGGCTGCTGAGCTCTGCGAAGAGATAAAATTTCTTTCGGCAGACAGCAAGGTTCGCGTTAAGCCCGTTGATACCATATCCGGAACCTATGATCTTATCATAAACGCTTCACCTGTAGGTATGTATCCGAAGATCGACGCCTGCCCTGTATCAACAGAGCTTATCGGGCTTTGCGGCGGCGTTTTTGACGCAGTTTACAACCCTGTAAAAACCAGACTTATCCAGACAGCTGAGGCATTCGGAAAGCCTGCGGTAAACGGAACAGCAATGCTTGTATATCAGGCAGTAAGAGCACACGAGATATGGAACGGTTCAAGCTATACAAACGAACAGGTTCAGGATATAATAGACAAGACAAATGCGATAATAGCGGGGGAGTTTTAAAATGACCATATATCTTTGCGGCTTTATGGGATGCGGAAAAACAACCGTAGGAAAGCTCCTTGCAGAAAAGCTCGGACTCAGTTTTACCGATCTTGACGACTATATCGAGGCGAAGGAAAAGATGTCTATCCCGGATATATTTTCAGAAAAAGGTGAAAAATATTTCAGAGAAGCAGAAGCTCTTGCAGTCAAGGAGCTTTCTGCTGAAAACTCCGTGGTAGCATGCGGAGGCGGAACAATAATCAACGACAACAGCGCACGCATTGCAAGAGAAAACGGAACTGTTATCTTTTTCGATATACCGTTTGAAGCCTGCTATGAACGGATAAAGGACGACCCGCATCGTCCTCTCGTCGTGAACAATACAAAGCAGGAGCTTGAAAAAATATTCTGCGCAAGACACGATATATACATGAAAAACTCTACTCTTGCGGTAAACGCAGACAAAACACCGGATATTATCTGCGATGATATAATAAGTATTATACAGTGAACATCAAAAAAAAATTGTCGTTTACTATAAAGAAACACTGAACAAATCACGTTTGTAAGCCGGGCACCCAGAGTAAGCACTGAATTTTATCAGTGCTTCCATAGAAGACAAAGAAAAATAAGAAACAGGTGATCTTTCTTTGAAAATATTTAACGCTAAGATATATACCATGGACAGCAAGGGAACAGTAATCGAAAACGGCTGGATCGAAATATCAGACGGAAAAATATCCAAAGTAGGTTCAGGAACCACACAGGTTTCCTCAGCTGACACAGACGCCGGCGGCCGCATACTCATTCCGGGTTTCATAGATGCACATACTCATCTTGGCATAGTCGGAGACGGAGTAGGCTTTGAGTCAGATGACTGCAACGAACAGACTGACCCGGTAACACCGCATATCATGGCAGCAGACGGAATAAATCCTTTTGACCGCTGCTTTGAGGAAGCAAGAAGCAGGGGAATAACAAGCGTCTTAAGCTCTCCGGGAAGTGCGAATGCCATAGGCGGAGTTATATGTGCAATAAAAACAAACGGCAGAAAAATCGAAAGAATGCTTATAAAAGAAGCAGGAATAAAGTTTGCACTCGGTGAAAATCCGAAAACAGCCTATAACGACAGAGATGAAACTCCCGTTACAAGAATGGCTACAGCCGGTCTTATAAGAGAACACCTCTCAAAAGCGAAAAAATACGCCGAAGACGTACTTGCATATGAAAACGACAACGAGAACAACGATCTTCCCGAATTTGACGCAAAGCTTGAGGCAACACTCCCTCTTATAAAAAAAGAACAGAAGGCACATTTTCACTGTCACAGGGCAGATGATATACTTACAGCTGTACGTATATCCAAAAAATATGATCTTGATTATGTACTTATTCATACAACAGAAGGTCATCTTATAGCGGATCTTCTGGCAGAAGACGGAGCATGCGCAGTAGTCGGCCCGCTGATATGTGACCGTTCAAAGCCGGAGCTTGCAAATCACACAATAAAAACCGCAGCAGAGCTTCACAGACACGGTGTAACGGTTGCTATATGCACCGATCATCCGGTAGTCCCCATACAGTATCTTCCCCTTAATGCGGCAGCTGCTGTAAAGGGCGGACTTGACTATGATGAAGCACTTCGTGCCATAACGATAAACGCTGCCCGTATAGCAGGAATATCTGATACTGTAGGCAGCATTGAACCAGGAAAAGATGCAGATATCCAGCTTTACAGCAGTGATCCGCTTGATCTTATGAGTGAACCTGAGCTTGTTATGATAAACGGAGAGTTGATTATCAACAATCTTCACTGATACTGTTAAAAACTGAATCGGAAAATATTTTAACGGAAAGGATTTTTATGATATGAGTGATAATGAAGCAATTAAAAAAACCGTTGCCAGAATACAGGAAATATGCGATCCTCTCAATATTATTCTTGTCAGCAACAAGGTAAATACCGACGGGGAAATAGTAAGCTTCAAGCTTGTCGTTGTTGTTAACGACAGCGTTGAAAGCACACCTGAGCTGGAATGTCGTCTGTATATGCAGATAGACTGTGAAATACCTTATGATATTGTTCTCTACAAGCTTTCCGAATGGAACAGATTTAAAAACGACATAGGTACTTTTGCGTGGAAAATATACAAAACAGGAGCTTATTTATATGGGGAGAAGTTATAGAGAAAGTGACAGCCGCAGATATTTTGACTGGCTTTTTCATGCCAACCTTGATTTTCTTGCGGCAAAAAATCTTATCAAGGATACCCGATGCTATAATTCGGCAGCGTTTCACTGTCAGCAATGCATAGAAAAGGCACTCAAGGGATATCTGCTTTTCAAAAAACACAAGCTGTTCGACGGACACAACCTGACATGGCTCTGCAAACAGGCGGCTATGTGCGACAAGCATTTTGAACAGTGGATAAGTCAGAGCTCATCTCTGAACAGGTTTTATATAGAAACAAGATACCCTGCTGATATTCCTCTTGATATAGATACAGAAACTATAGACGGTCTCATGAACGCAATGACCGATATGCTGGAATTTATAACAGAGCAGATAAGATTTGATTTTGTGAGTTATCACAGAAGAAAAAAATAAAAAAGCTATACACGGTATGCAGACATATTTGTACGGACGCATGCCGTGTATGTGTTTTAGAACAAAGGCTCGGTTTGATTATGGTTTTAAAAGAGGATTTTTAATAAATTTATTGGAAACCCAAATTTTTTTCGTATTTTTTATTGACAACGCGGGATAATTGTAGTATACTTAATGAGTCGCTAAGCGGCAAAAAAAAGATGGCGGCATAGCTCAGTTGGCTAGAGTACTCGGTTCATACCCGATTGGTCGTAGGTTCGAATCCCACTGCCGCTATTACATGGCCCGTTGGTCAAGAGGTTAAGACGCTGCCCTTTCACGGCGGAATCATGGGTTCAATTCCCGTACGGGTCACCATCAACATTACTCTCAAATGGCTTAAAACAGCCGTTTGAGAGTTTTTCTTTTTATTCGAAGACAGCCCATGGGTCTTATATGGGTCTTACGGTAATGTCGGGGATTCTCCAGTTAATGCTTGGGGATTTACAAAAACATTGCAATGTGCTGACTATTGAATTTAAGTGCGTTTGCAACTGCGTCACAGGCTTTGACCTGAGATTCTGCACAGTTGCCCACTGTATGAATGCTTCAGGATTTCTCTGCTTTTCCTTGAAGCAGTTTTCAATATCAATGATAAGCGAAACACTCGGATTTGTTCTCACTCCCGAAATTCTTTCACGGAGTCTTTATTCGGTATAATCAGTTCCGAGAGTCTTACTGCGTACATATCTTTCCTGTCCGTCGATTGCCATTTTCCTCAGATAAGCAGATAAATTCTTAACGCCGATAAGTGACATTTTCTTGTAAATAAAGTTCTTCTCCTCCTCGGTTACATAGAATTTGAAAGCGGAA